>NZ_BAAAIR010000033.1:0-176872 GCF_039526165.1 Brachybacterium tyrofermentans | reverse complement strand
CGAGGTGAACGCCGATGCCCTGCCCGCACTGACAGCCTGACCCCTCATCGAAGGATCGCTACACCACTACCTGGGACTTGACCGCAGGATCAAGGTGGCGACGGATAGGCGCGCCCGCTCCAAGCTCCCCGCGTTCGTTGAACAGACGCGCATGCGCTCGGATGCACCCACGGTGATCTATGAGGGCCTTGCTTCACAATCTGTCGCGGACGCTCTCATCGAATGTCACCGACGGATCGAGATGGAGAGTCTTCTCGGTGCTGCCAAGCAGGCGCGAAACGAGGGGCTGTTGACCACTGCGGAGTGGCGGCGAGTGCGCAGCGAGATCGCTTCTTGAGCTACGTGGGTGCGCCGACCAGCGTGCGTTCTCTGGAACAGCGCATTCGAAATCTCGAAGGTGATGAAGGGCTGACGCAACGGCGCAGGGTGAGCATGGGGCTGGTCGTCGTCGGCCAGATGCTGCCCGCCGGAGCGATCAAGGGTGGCAGTGCGATGGCACTCCGATAGGGGAGGGGCACGCGATTCACTCGGGATCTCGATGCCGCGCGGATCGCTTCCCTTGCGGTGTTCCGCGCCGAGTTCGAAGAGGCGTTGGCGCGTGGATGGGCCGGCTTCACGGGTCGGCTTGTGCGGAAGGCTGCGCCGCGGCCGACGGCAGTGCCCGCGGCATACGTCATGCAACCTTTCGAGGTGAAGCTCGACTATCGAGGTCGAGCCTGGTGCACGGTGAAGTTCGAGCTCGGTCACAACGAGATCGGCGACGCCGAAGAACCCGAGCTGCAGCTCGCCGATGACCTCGCGGCGATGTTCACGGAGGTAGGCCTCGATGCGCCGATGCCAGTTCGAGCCATGCGAGCGGATCATCAGATCGCGCAGAAGCTCCACGCGGTATCCGCTGAGGGTAGTGAGTGTGCCCGCGACCTCGTTGATCTCCAGCTGCTCGATAGTCGCGAAGATTTGGACCTTGCTCTCGTTGCCGAGACCTGCGCACGGCTGTTCGACTATCGGCGACGGCAGCCATGGCCGCCGACCGTCGCAGCGCCATCGCAGTGGACCTCTCTCTACGCTGAGGCATCGGAGGATCTTGATGTCCTGCCCTCGATTGTTGAGGCAGTCGACTGGGTGAACGCCTTCATCCGGCGTATTGCTTCGGGCGGATCTTCCAAGAACCTGGATGCGGAGAAGAGATCGGGGCTGGAGTGATTTCAGAGCGAGTGGCAAAGGGTCGTCGGGCTGCGGCAGTGGACGTTGCTGCATTGGTGGCGTTGCGAGCAGAGATGTTCGCCGCGATGGGCATTGATGCGTCCGGCGAGGCCTGGCGTGTCGCTGCCCACGAATGGTTCGAAAGGCGACTGGACGATCCTGACTTCGGGATATTCGTGGTCGAGGACGGCGGCGTTGTCGTGGCCTCCGCCGTCGGCGCGATTCGTGATGCAGCACCGTCACCCTCGTGCCCCAAGGGGCGCGACGTCCTCATCAACAATGTCTGCGCGCTTCCTGCGTACCGTGGACGTGGGCTTGGCGCCGCAGCGTTCGATGCGGTTCTGGCGTGGGCGCGCGGGACCGGCGTCGAGCGCGCTGAGCTGATGGCCACGGACGGGGGCAGACGTATCTACGAGAAGGCCGGCTTCGTCGTGAACAGCTCGCTTGCCATGCGAGCGATGCTCTGAAGGCCCCGCGGGAGACCTGAACGCACAGAGGTTGGTATGTATTGAAACGTGGTCGAGTTCCGCTTCAACGTCTGAGGTCGATGGGTAAGTGGTGTCCACGTGGATGCCACAATGGAGCCGTGAGCAGCTCCCGATCACAGATCCGAATACGCTCCTACGACAGCGCTGACGCCGGCGAGACGCTGCGCATCTTTCACGACGCGATTACAGTCACGGCATCTGCGGACTATACGCCCGAACAGATCGCGGCATGGGCGCGGCCGAACAACCGCGATGTCGCTGGGTGGGATCGGTCGATGCTTGCGCGGGAGAGCTACGTCGCCCTCATCAGCGAGCAGTTGGCGGGGTTCTCCGATGTGAGCGCCGACGGCTATATCGACATGATGTTCGTGTCTCCGCGATTCGCACGACAAGGTGTGGCGCGCGAGCTCTTGACATTCCTCGAGCTTCGGGCGCGGAAGATGTCAGCGGGTCGGCTTTCTTCGAATGTGAGCATCACGGCTCGCCCGCTCTTCGAATCGCTCGGCTTCCATGTGGTGGACGAACAGAATCCCGTGACCGGGGGCGTTGTGATGACCAATTTCCGCATGCTCAAAGAGCTCAGCTATCAAGCGTAGCGCCGTCAGTTCCTGGCCACGCCGCCGGGGCCGCGGCACAGCGCGGCGGTGCGCGAGCGACTGAGTCGATCACCACCACTGACCAACCCGCTTCCACGACGAAGGAGACAACGTGACCGCGACATCCCTGGAGCGCAGATTCCGCCAGGTCGATGTGTTCGGCGAGGATCCCTGCACCGGCAATCCGGTCGCAGTGGTCCTCGATGCCGAGGGGCTCGACGAGGAGGCGATGCGGAGGTTCTCGGTCTGGTCGAACCTCTCCGAGTGCACCTTCGTGCTGCCGCCGACCGAGCCGGGCGCGGATTATCGGGTGCGCATCTTCAGCCTGAACACTGACCTCCCGTTCGCCGGGCACCCGACCCTGGGAACCGCGCAGGCATGGCTGGACGCAGGCGGCATCCCCGCGACGTCGGGCGTCGTGATGCAGGAATGCGGTGCTGGGCTGGTCCCCGTGCGCGTCGAGGCGGACCGCGTCGCCTTCACAGCGCCCCCACGACTTCGCTCGGGTCCCGTCGACCCCGACCTTCTCGCCGTAGTGATCGAGATCCTGGGGGTCGAGCGCGAACGGGTGCTGGACGCGGAATGGCTCGACAACGGCCCAGGCTGGGTGGGGCTTCTGCTCGATCACGCGGACAGTGTTCTGAAGCTGCGTCCAGACGCGACAGCGCATCCAGGCCGCTGGGACATCGGCGTGATCGGCGCTCACGACGTCGGCTCGGAGACGGCGTTCGAACTTCGGGCTTTCTTCACCGAGGGCGACGGGCCGCTGCTCGAAGATCCGGTGACAGGGAGCCTTAACGCTGCAGCCGCAGAGTGGCTCATCGCGACCGAACGCGCCATCGCCCCCTATGTCGCCGCTCAGGGAACCGCGATGGGCCGAAGAGGTCGCATCCATATCAGTGTCGACGACCACGCATTGTGGGTCGGCGGGCGAGCCGAGGTGGTCCTCTCAGGAACCGCTGTTCTGTGACGGTTCAGGAGCCAGAGGTTGGTCTGTGCCGGAATGCGGTGGAGTTCCGCTTCAACGTCTAGTTGCGTTCCGGTTCAACCTTTCTGATGCACCGCCCCGACCGCTCTCGAATGGCCGTGACCGGCACAGTAACGGCTGAGAGGATGGCTGGATGGCTGATGCTGACTACGAACCCGATCTCGTTCCCGAACTACTCGTCACCGACGTTGCGAAGAGCGTCGACTTCTGGTGCAGCCTTTGCGGTTTCGAGATCGCTTATGACCGCCCTGCCGAGGGCTTCGCGTACATCACCCGCGGACGCGCACACATCATGCTCGAGCAGCGCGGAGTCGGTCGCAACTGGCTGACCCAAGAGCTGGCTTCGCCGTTCGGGAGGGGAATCAACTTCCAGATCGGCGTGCCTGAGCTCGAGCCGATCCTCGCAGCACTTGCGAAAGCGGAGCGGTCGCTTTTTATGCAGCCGGAGACGAAGTGGTACCGCGTGAGTGATAGCGAGGAAGCAGGTGTCACGCAGTTCCTCGTGACCGATCCCGACGGGTACCTGATTCGATTCCAGAGCTCGATCGGGCGTCGAGTTGTCGCTGCCGCAATTGCCTCGGACGCCCTCAGTGACGAATGACCACTCGCACGCCAGACGAGGGATGAGAGGTTGGTATGTGCGGCGACGTGGTGGAGTTCCGCTTCAACGTATGAGTTGTCGGACGCTGCTCCGTGGCGTGGGGCGGTCCGTCCAAGTACGCTGACTGTCGTGCCTAGGGTTCTTGTCACGGGAATGTCTGGAGCGGGGAAGTCGACCCTGCTCGATGAGTTGGACCGCCGCGGCCATCTCACCGTCGATACGGACTATGACGGTTGGGAGTTGCCAGGCAGCGCATGGGATGAACGGCGGATGAGTGAACTGCTCGCCACCCACGGCGACGTGATCGTGTCCGGTACGGTCGAGAATCAGGGGGTGTTCTACGACCGGTTCGATCATGTAGTGCTCCTGAGCGCGCCGGTCGAGGTGCTGATCGAACGCATCTCGTCGCGAACCAATAACCCTTATGGCCGCACCTTGGAGCAACAGGGTGAGGTGCGGCGATATGTGGCCGATGTTGAGCCGCTGCTCCGGCGTGGGGCGAGCCTTGAGCTCGATGGGCGTCATCCTGTCGCTGACCTTGCCGACTCCATCGAGGCGCTCGGACGCGGCTGGCCAGAATCGCACCGCAGGGCGTGATTCCGCGCGTGGTGACTGTTGAGAGGTTGGTATCTGCGGCGACGTCGTGGAGTTCCGCTTCAACGTGTGACCAGGGTGCTTCAGTGACGGCCCCCAGGCTGCCTCTGCAGGCGGGGTCGTGCTGTCGGTGCGGGCGGTATCGATCTCCCCGTGCGCATGGAAGTGGCCGTCGCTGATGACTGCATCGCACACGGGTGCGGAGACGAGGGGTTCGAGGCCTCGGTGCGGCGGTGATTCAGCTGAACGGACCACGCACGGACACGCCGCCGTCGACGGTGAGCTGCTGGCCGGTGACGTACGACGACTCGTCACCGGCCAGGTACAGGGCGGCGCTCGCCACCTCTGTCGCGTTGCCGAAGCGACCTTGCGGTATCGCTTCGACCCAGTCGTCGCCCTGGGTGTTTCCCGATGCTCCGGTGGCGATCGCACCGCCTGCGATTACGTTCATCCTGATCTGCTTGTTGGAGTACTCAGCCGCCACAGTCCTGGCCAGACTGGCCAGTCCGGCCTTCATGACCCCGTAGGCCGCTTGGCCGGGCGCGGCCATGGATCCGGTGACGGAGCCGATGCTGATCACGGTGCCGCCGGAACCCTGGCTCAAGAATTCCGGAATCACCAGACGAAGGGTGCGCGCGACGTATCGGAGGTTGAGCTCATAGATCGTGTCCCAATCCTGGTCGGTGATCTCGTGCAGAGGAACCGCCGGGACGAAAGCCACCTGTCCACCGACCACCGTGACGACGACGTCGAGACCGCCCAGCCACGCCACGGCCTCGTGGACCATCGACTCGAGTCCGTCGGACGATCTCACGTCGACGTCGATGGCGAGCGTCCTCCCCTCCCATTCCGCGGCGGCCGCCCGGGCGCTGCGCGTATCGAGGTCGGCGATCGCGATCCGCGCGCCGGCGGCTCCGAAGGAGCGGGTGATCGCCCGGCCGATCCCATCGCCCGCTCCGCCGATGATCAGAGTTCGTTTGCCCTCGAGCGTCATGAGCGAAAAGTACCAGAGGGCCGATCACACCTGGATGGAACGGACCTGTCGCCATCGCCGAAGCCAGGACCGTCCGGGCAGATCGATCCCCATCGAGTAGGAGGCCGCCGTAAATCCCAGGGGTGCAGCTCGCGGCCTGACTCCGTGACTGTCGCCTGAGCTGTCACCTGTTCGCGCGGCAGGTCCTCCTGGGTCACGGTGCAAGTGAGCTTGCCGCGACTCGAGACTGTGCTGTCGTGTTGATCGGCGTGAAGAGGTTGACCAGGTTGCCGTCCGGATCCCGGAGGAGGAGCGACCGGTTGCCCCAGGGCATGTCGGTAGGTTCCTGGACGAACAGCTCGACGACATCCTGGAGGGACGTGTAGGTCGCGTCGACGTCATCGACGAGGAAGTCCAGGGCGACGCTGCGATTCGCGCGAGCCTCGGCGGCGTCGTCTCCGAGCAGCGGCACTGTGGCGGTGCTGGCGATGGCCAGCGTGCCCGATGGCGAACGGAGCTCGGCGAACATCGGATGGAGCCGCTCGGCCGTGACCCCGGTGAGCGTTTCGTAGAACTCCACGAGCGCGTCGACGTCGTCGGTGAAGATTCGGGTGGCTGCGAGCTGCATCGCTGTCTCCTCTGAGGGTGAACGTGGCCTGCGAACCAGGCCGCAGAGAAGACGCTACGGTCAATACCGGGCGGAAACTGCCCGGTATCCGAGTGAGGATGGACGCCATGGCTGACACGACCGCGCGAGCGCTGCACCTGCTCGAGCTGCTGCAGTCCGCGCCGCTGCGCACTGGCGCCGAGCTGGCCGATCGCCTCGGTGTCGACGAGCGGACGGTTCGACGGGACGTGGCGCGACTGTCTGATCTGAGGGTGCCCGTCGAGACTCTGCGAGGGCGCTACGGGGGGTACCGGCTTGCGCCCGGTCAGCGCGTCCTCCCGCTCATGTTCAGCACTGAGGAAGTGATTGCGGTATTCCTCGGACTCGCCCGTTCGCAGGCGGCGTCGCGGGAACCGGGAGTAGCCGCACAGACGGCCCTGTCCAAGATCAAGCGTGCGTTGCCGGCCACTGATGCGACGAGGATCGACGCCCTTCTCAGCACCATGACGCGCACGCCCCAGCAAGGGGATAGCGCCCCCGACCCTGCCGTGATGCTGGCGTTGGCGGAGGCCGTGGACCATCGACACGTCCTCGATCTGCGCTACGTCCGCGGCGATGGGACCCCGTCGCGGCGCACGGTCCATCCGCATGGCCTGGTAGCGCACTCCGATCGGTGGTACCTCGTCGCCTTCGACACGGATCGGCAGGAAGAACGCACCTTCCGGGCAGACCGGATCCGATCAGCTCGGCCGACATCCGGAACCTTCGCACCGCCGCTGCCCCCCGATCTCGAAGGCCGTCTCCTCGACCTCTTCGCCGACGCGGACTATCAGTTCCGGGTCGTGCTGCACATCCGGGAGACCGAGGAGCGCATCAGGGGTCATCTGCCGCGAAGCGTGGCCCGCCTGGAGAGGTTGGACCCTGCGGAGGACCGGGAGGACCGGGAGGACCAGGAGGGTCACGGTGGGCCGCCCTGGCATCGAGCCGAAATCCATGCCAAGGAGCTCGACTGGCTGCCGTCCGTCATCCTGGCTCTCGACTGCGAAGTGGTGATCGAACACCCCGACGAACTCCGAAGCCGTGTGAGGGCTGCTGCGATGAGGTTGCTTCACTCGGCCGGCGCCGATCACCCTTCGCCGATGACGAGCGACGAGCGACGAGTGAAGAGAGACCGGGCATGAGCCGCGCGACCGACGGCGCGGGCTCGTAGGGTGGGCGCATGATCTCCGACCCTGGATCACCCGGCGGCACCACCGAGCGCCCGGCGATCTTCTTCCAGGACGCCGCTGAGTTCCGCGCGTGGCTCGAGCGCCACCACGACACCGACACCGAGCTGTGGATGGGGCTGAAGAAGGCTCATGTCGCAGATCGCGGGCTCAGCTGGGCCGATGCCGTGCTCGAGGCGCTGTGCTTCGGATGGATCGACTCGGTGTCGCAGAGGATCGACGACGACTCGCGTCGCCAGCGCTGGACACCGCGCACGTCACGGAGCACGTGGTCGACCGTGAACATCGCGCACGTGGAGCGGCTCCTGTCGGAGGGCCGCATGCATCCGTCCGGCATCGCGGCGTTCGAACGACGCTCCGTCGATCGGTCGGGCATCTACTCCCATGAGAACCCCGAGGTGGACCTCACGCCGGAGCTGCAGGCGATCGTGGACGCGTCCCCTGGATCTGTCGCGTTCCTCGCCGAGTCGACCGCCGGCTACCGCAAGGCCGTGCGCCACTGGATCATGTCCGCGAAGCAATCCGTCACGTGGGAACGCCGCGCGCGGCAGCTCGTCGCCTGCTGTGAGGCGGGCGAGCTCATCCCGCCCCAGCGCCCCGGGCGCACGCCGGCCTGGCTCTCACGTGCGGCCGCGGCGGCCCTCAGAACAGAGGCCACGGCACCGCCGGCATCTCCCCGCTCGGAGCCGGGAACCGCCCGCTAGCACGCAGCTGGGTGCAGCGCGCGGTGAGCGATGCGATCTCCTCGGTGCTGAGCAGGTCCGTCAGGCGCTGCCCCAGCTCGCCGCGCAGCCCGTCGCTGACGCGGTCGATGCCGTCGCGTTCCTCGGTGCTCAGATCCTCTCCCAGCCAGCCCCACAGGACCGTGCGCAGCTTGTGGTCGCAGTGGAAGGTGAGGCCGTGGTCGACGCCGTACCGATGCGCGTCAGCCATGGGGAGGATGTGGTCGCCTTTGCGGTCGGCGTTGTTGACGATCAGATCGAACACCGCCATGCGTCGGAGCGCCGGCGAATCCTCATGGACGAGGGTGATTCTCTGCCCGCTCTGATCCTCGCCCTCGAGAACGCTTCTCCAACCGGTCTCGGGCAGGTGGTCCGTCGGGACCAGGTCCACGGCGCGCTGGGTGCGGTCCTGCTCCTGCCAGAGCTGCACCATCCCCTCGCCCAGCGGGCCGTCGCGCATCCACGTATGCGGCACGACGTTCCAACCGAGAGTCTGGGAGATCAGATAGGCGGCCACCTCCCGGTACGCCAGGGTGCCATCGGGGAAGTCCCAGAGCGGGGCCTCGCCCGCGACCGGCTTGTAGACCACCGTCGCGTCACCGATGGTGCCCAGGAACGTCGCGTTGGAGGCCGTCGTGAGGCGGCCGGTGAGCGTCAGCTCGGCGGTCGCCAGATCCGGCGCGCTCATCAGTAGTCGGGAATGGTGCAGATGTGGCCGTCGGGGTCCATGGGGTAGCCGCAGAGCGTGCACAGGGGCCGCCCGGCGTCCACGACCTCCCGGGTGCGCAGGGTGAACGCGCGAGCAGTGCCGACCGGCATCCGCACCCGCAGCATCTCGGACTCCTCCGCAGCGTCGTCGATCGCGTCCTCGTCGAAAGCGTCGGCGTCGAGCGCATCGTCATCGGGGAGGGGGTGCGCCTCGATGATCACCTGGGCGGTGGTGGGGTCCCAGCCGATGCCGATGGTCCCGGTGCGGAACTGCTCTTGGACGGCCTCGAGCGGATCATTGTCGACGAGCTCGACGGGAGTGCTGGTGGGAACGCTGAAGCGGTTGCCCTCGACGTCGATGAGCTGATCGAGGACCTCGTCGAGCTTCTGCGCGAGCAGAGCGGACTGCTGCTTCTCCAGCGCGATGCTCACGATCTGTGCCCCGGCACGCACCTGCAGATAGAAGGTTCGGTCACCCGGAGGCCCCACCGTCCCGATGACGACCCGGTCCGGCCAATCGAACTCGTGAACATGTGCAGGTGCGTCGGTCATGTGACGATCCTAGGCGTCCGGTCGTCCTCAGCGGGAGTGCTGGCACCGCCGCCGTTCGCGTCGGGCGTGCCGGCACCGCCGCCCACAGCTGCGTCGCCGGAGGGGATCGCCTTGACGAGCCAGGACAGGTCGCCGGAATCCGTGTTGGTCGCCGAGACCCGCGGCCGGCTCGCGCCATAGGTCACGATCGACACGGAGGCGGGGCCCACCTCGAGCCGCTGGAAGACGTCGAGGTGCATGCCGAGCGCGTCGGCCAGGATCGACTTGATGATGTCGCCGTGGCTCACCGCCACCCACACCGCGCCCGGCCCGTGCTCGGCCTCGATGGCGGCATCGTGGCGTCGGATCGCCGCCACCGCCCGGGCCTGCATCCCGGCCATGGACTCGCCACCAGGGAAGACGACAGCGGAAGGCTGCGACTGCACGACCCGCCACAGATCCTCGGTCGCGAGATCGCTGAGCTGGCGGCCCTGCCACTGGCCGTAGTCGCACTCCGTGAGCTCGGGCTCGACCGACGAGGACGGGGTGCCGCGCTGGCGCTCGACGATGGCTCGGGCCGTCTCCGCGCAGCGTTCGAGAGGGCTTGAGACAACCCCGACCACGGGCACGGCCGCGATCCTCTCCCCGGTCAGTGACGCCTGGTCCCGTCCGCGATCGTCGAGGTGGACGCCGGGGGTTCGACCTGCCAGCTGTCCCGTCGCATTGGCCGTGGTGCGGCCGTGCCGCACGAGGAGTACTGTCGCCATCTTCCCAGCCTAGCGACCGTGTCGAGGGCCGGTGCGGGCAGGGGGATCACAGGACGTGAGTCGCCGCCCGGCCGACGTCGGCGCAGGCCGAGAGGGGAAGGCAGGGGATCTGACGACGTGGAGATCCTCGGGAGCGCGCAGCGGCAGGGCGAGGTCCTCGACACGGCGTCCCGCCCTGTACGAGATCAGCTCATCGAGCAGTTGTCGGCGGGAAGTCTGTCTGGTCCTCGGGCGTCCAGGCGAGAACGTCGCCGGGGGTGCAGTCGAGGACCCGGCAGATGGCGTCGAGAGTCTCGAAACGGACGGCACGCGCGCGCCCGTTCTTGAGGACCGCGACATTGGCAGGAGTGATCCCGATGGCTGCGGCGAAGTCGCCGACGCTCATGCCGCGCTCGGCGAGCAGGACGTCGAGCCGCACGGTGATGGCCATGTCAGATCACCTCGTCCAGCTCCTGGCGGAAAGTGACCGCACGCTTGAGGAGGTCGCGCATCACGGCGACGACGAGCGCCCCGGCGATGCATACCGCGGTGCCGGACATGCCGACGATGAGCAGCGCGCTGCCGGTGCTCATCTCCCTGCCGTCCGGGATCGCGCTCGCCTCGATGGACGGTGCGACGATGTCGGTGAGGGCAGCGGCGACGCTGAGTCCTGCCGCGAGGAGACATGCCCCGATGGTGACGTCGACCCAGATGAAGGGCCGCTGGGAGAAGATCGAGTCGTTCCAGGTGTGCCGCAGCAGCATGCCGGTCGCGATGAGCACGGCCTCGAAGCACGCGATGCTGAGGATCCCGATGATCGTCAACGCTCCCTGGGCGCGGGCGACCACCGGGTCCACGAGGGCTTCGTCGGCGAGCGCCGTGGGCACGACGACTGCTTGAAAGAAGACACAGGTCAGGAGGGCCAGGGCGAGCCCGACCTCGAGTGCGATGATGAGGGCTCGTCGGAGCATCGGCGTGGTCATGCATTGAGTGTCGATCGATATCTATCGTTTGTCAATCGAAGCTTGGGGCGGAAACGCACCTATTGCTCTCGGCATGAGGGCCGGATGCCGTCGGGACGCCCATCGGAACGGTCGTCGGAGTTCGCGCCAGCTCATGCCAGATAGACCTCGCCTCCCACTCTCTCAGTCCAGCGGCATGTGGTCCTCGCCGAACTCGACGCCCTCTGATTCGAGCCGTTCGCGCGCGGCCTTGTGGACGACCCCGCGTTGACGAGGATCTGCCTCGAGCAGCCCGAGCACGGTCTCGCGGGAACTGTTGGGGTGACGCGCCACCTCCACGCGGTTGCCCCAGAACGCGTCGTGCGCGAACCGAGAGAGGATCTCGGCGCTCGCGCGCCGGTTCATGATGGCGCCACTGCGGATCGCCTGATTCGGGTCGGTGAGGAACGGTTCGAGCTCGTCATCGGTGGTCGCGGCGGCGGCGAGCGCGTACCGCCGCTGTTCGTCCGCCCGCTCCTCCGGCGTCTTCTTCATCCGTGCCATCTTGCCTCCGTCGTGCGTCCGTTCCTCGGACGCCCAACGTAGCCCAACGCCGCAACGCCGCAACGCCCCAACGCCCCAACGCCCCAACGCCCCAACAAGACTGGCTGCCGGAGACTGTCGCGTCAGCGATAGCCTGGGGCTATGCACTTTGACTCTCTCGGCTCCAGCGGTCTCCTCGTCTCGGCACTCGGTATCGGGTGCAACGCCTTCGGGCGCCGGATCGATCAGGATGCGGCGACCGCTGTCGTCGAGGCCGCGCTCGATGAGGGCGTGACCTTCTTCGACACCGCCGACGCCTACGGCACCGGCGAGTCCGAGACGATGCTCGGGACGGCGCTCGGCTCCCGCCGTGAGGAGGTCGTGATCGCGACCAAGTTCGGCATGGACATGGGGGATACCTACCCGGGGGCGCGGGCGAACCGCGCCAGCCGCGGCTACATCCTGCGCGCGGTCGAGGGCTCCCTGCGTCGCCTGGGAACCGACCACATCGACCTCTTCCAGCTCCACACCCCCGACCGCATCACGCCGATGGAGGAGACGCTCGACGCCCTCGGCGACCTGGTCAGCTCCGGCAAGGTCCGCTACATCGGCTGCTCGAACCTCGCCGCCTGGGAGGTCGCCGACGCCGCGCACCTCGCCTCCGCCGTCGGGGCACCCGCGTTCATCACCGCACAGAACGAGTACTCGCTGTACAACCGCAGTGCCGAGGCCGAGCTGGTCCCCGCCCTCGAGCACTTCGGCATGAGCCTGCTGCCGTACTTCCCCCTCGCCTACGGACTGCTCACCGGCAAGTACTCGCAGACCGGCGGCGCCCCCGAGGGCACCCGCCTCGCCACCGAGACGGCCCGTCTCGACTCGGCCCGCTGGGACGTGGTCGAGGGGTTCCGGGAGCTCTCCGAGGAGTCCGGGCGCAGCATGCTCGAGATCGCCATCGGCGGCCTGCGCGCCCAGCCTGCCGTGGACACTGTCATCGCCGGCGCCACGCGTCCTGAGCAGGTCGCCGCCAACGCGCGCGCCGTGGCATGGGAGCCGACGGCGGAGGAGCTCGACGCGATCGATCGCGTCGTGGCGCCGGGCTCCGGACCCGGCCACTCGACCTTCGCCGCATCGCGCCGCTGAACCCGGCCCAGAGCCGGCCGGACCCGCGGCATGGGTCGAGCGCAGCCCACGACGGCCCGCGCTCCGGCCGTGCGGCAGGAGGTGCTCTGAACCGGAATGCGGTGGACGTCTGCTCCACCGCCTGACAAGGAGTCTGATCACGTGTCATCAGAGGTGGAAGCGGCGTGGGCCGCGTTGCGCAGCACAGGGCGGGTCACTCTCGCGGGAGCGCCGGCCCTCTGGTCCACGGCGATGCGGTGGCTCATCCTGGCCCTGCTGGCGCTCGTCGTGCTGCTCGCTGTCGGCGGCCTCGTCGCGATCCCGATCGTCCTCGTCGCGGGAGTCGAGGTCACCGTCGCCACAGTGGCCGGTGTCCTCGGCGTCTATGTCATGTTCGCCGTGATGGGTGCCCTGATCAGCGTGTGGTATCGGCAGCAGAAGAGGTATCGCGCCGTCGAATCCCACCCTGTCGTGCTCGAGGCCGGGGGCATCACCCTGCGGGGTGTGGGGCCGATCCCATGGCGTGATTTCGGTGCGGCTCAGCACCGTCTGGTGCGCTCCGAACACTCCAGCGGATACACCCGTCGGGCGGTGATGCCGTTGACCCGCACGGGTTTCGTCGCCGTCAACCAGCATCTCGCCCCCGACCTCCGAGGCCGGATCTCACCGGCCACCGGTCCGTTCTGGAACCGCACCCACCCCCACATCTACGTGCCCGGGGTCGAGGGGCTGGATCAGGGCGAGGTCATGTGGCTGATCAACGCCGCTCACCAGATGTTCGGAGGCCGCCAGAGGCGGTGAGATCGCGGCGACTCTGCTGCGGCGACTCGGCTGTGGCGACCTGGCAGCGGCAGCTCCGCCGCTATGACGTGCTCGGGGCCGGGGCCGCGTCGTCTGACGATGCGACGCCGTCCCGTGGCGTGAGGTCGGGAGCGAGCGCTTCGCGCTCGTCGAAGACGAAGCATTCCCCGTCATAGTGGTCCTGGCCGACGTGCTCGAAGTAGCCGAGGATGCCGCCGTCGAGCTGCAGAGCGTCGATGCCCTCTTCGCGCAGGTAGATCGCGGCCTTCTCGCAGCGGATCCCCCCGGTGCAGAAGCTCACGACGGTCTTGCCCTCGAGCGCGTCGCGATGTGCGGATGCCGCGTCGGGGAAGTGCGTGAACCGTTCGATGCGCCAGTCGATCGCGCCCTCGAAGGTGCCGTAGTCGACCTCGAACGCATTGCGGGTGTCGAGCAGGACGATCGCGCGGCCGCCGTCGTCGTGCCCCTGATCGAGCCAGCGTTTGAGAGTGCGCGGCGCCACCGCCGGCGCACGGTCCTCGGCAGGGCGGATCGTGGGGTGATCCATGCGGATGATCTCGCGCTTGAGCTTGACGAGCATCTTGCGGAACGGCTGCTCGGCCGACCAGGTCTCCGTCGTGGTCAGCTCGGCGAAGCGGGAGTCCGTGCGCAGCTCCTCCACGAACCCGCGCACCGCCTCGGCGTCGCCGGCGAGGAAGAGATTGATGCCTTCCTCTGCGAGGAGGATCGTGCCCTTCAGACCCGCGGCCTCGGCGCGCTCGCGCAGCACGGGTCGTAGCTGCTCACGATCGATGATCCGGGTGAACAGATAGGCGGAGATGTTGAGGACGCGTTCCACAGGGTGAGCCTACAGATCGGCGACGGTGCAGGACGTTCTGCTGTGCGACGTGCGGTGCGCAGCAGCGCGCAGACCTCCTGCAGCCGGCGCTGCACGTCGGGCGGTTGGCGGAAGGACGGCTCCGTCCACTCCTGCTCGTCCGCCCAGGACTGCAGACGGCCCTCGGCGCTCGCCGCGGTGCAGGGGGCGAAGGACTCGGTCGTGATGCTGCTGCGCCACCATCGGCCATGGACCGCGGGTTCCGTGACGACAGGGCGCGTCTCGACGGGGGAGGCGTAGTCGTGCGCGTACCCCGGGGCGGCGATCAGGTCCGTGATCACCTCGTGGTCGCTCTGCCCCGGGTCGAGGGCGAACTCGGTCAGCTGGATCCATAGGGACGTGGAAGGGTCCATGTGCACGATCTCTGAGCTGAGGAGGCGGAGCGTCATGCGCCGAGGGTACAGATCCGCTTCTGGTCCGCTCCTGACCCGCTCAGGACGGCAGGGCCGACGGGGTCCCGACGAGGAGCAGATTGACGTCCGAGTCGCGGACCACGAACTCGGTGGCTCCCCAGGGCTTCACCTGCAGCGTCTCCTGGAAGTCGGCACCCGCATCCTGGAACTCGCGGAAGAGTGCTCCGGCGTCGGCGGTCGTGATGTATGCCGACAGCAGCTGCTCCTGCTCTCGCACGTCTGCCACGAACGGTGACTCGTCGACGTGCCGCAGGTTCAGGCGCGCATCGCCGCGGCGCACCTCGCCGTAGAACGGAGGGTCGCCATGGGTGAAGACGATCTCGAACCCGAGAAGGTCGCGGTAGAAGACCAGCGCCCGCGCGAAGTCGGTGACGAACACCTGCGCAGTCGCTCGGTGAAGCCGGAGCGGGGACCTATCGGGGGCAGGCATCGGGGGGGAATCTCCTTCGGGTCAGATCGGATCAGCCCACGCCTCAGGCAGTGCGCAGCCCGAACTCGTGGCCGTCGGGATCGGCCAGCTCGAGGTGGCCTTCCTGCTCGGCGAGGCGGGTCGCGCCGAGCGCGACCAGCCGCTCCGTCTCGAGGGCGAGGTCCGCCGCGAGCAGATCGAAGCGCTGCCGGCTCCTCACGTGCTCGGACGGGGCGGACGGATCCTCCCAGGAGTCCCAGGAGATCTTGGTGCCGCCGTGCGGGGACTGGATCGCGGTCTGGCCGTTCTCATCCAGCACCAGCGGCCAGCCCAGGGCCTCGTGCCAGAACACTCCGACATCCCGTGTCCCGTCGCAGGTGACCTCGCCGAGGAAGCCGGTGCCCGCGAGGTAGGTGTTGCCGGGTTCGATCACGCACAGCTCGTCGTCGGCGGGGTCGGCGAGCACGATGAACCTGTCGTCGGAGGACTGGCCCACATCCAGGTGCCGGCCGCCGAGATCCAGCGCCCTCTGCACGGTCTGCTGCTGGTGCTCGAGGGTGCTGCTGGTCAGGTGCAGATGAAGCTGGCGCGGACCGAGTTGCACGGTGTCGGAGGTGACGAAGCGGAGCCCCACCTGCGTCACGGTCCCCGGCACCGACGCGCCGCCGGGCTCGGGGAGGACCTCGCGGTCGAGCAGCCCGGCCCAGAAGCCCGCTGCCGCGCTCGCCTCGGCCACGTCGAAGACCACTGCGTCCAGGTGGAGGGTCACTCCTGCACTTTGGGACGGAATCCTGCCCATGGCGAGAGCTCGGACCAGATGTGCGGGGAGCGTGCGGAGCGGGGCATAGGCTCGATGGCCACATCCCCACGGACCCCGAGGAGGCCCACCATGCACGAGCGATCCGAGATCTCCTCGTTCCAGCCGACGGACGCTTGGAATATGGACTGGCCGTACGACGTGTGGACGCAGGTCGGGGTGCAGGCATCGATCAGCGGTCCTGACGCGGCGACCGCGGTGCAGGACTTCGTGGAGTCTCTGGAGCACGAACCGGACTCCGACGACCCGGGCGGCGCAGGTCTCCACTACCGCGGCGGGTACACGGCCGAGGTCACGACTCCGGACGACGGCGAGGTGTGGCAGATCGTGCTGGCGTCGGCGGGCGAGGACGGGCTCGGTTCCGTGCAGGATGCGGCGGACGATCTCGTCGCCGCACTGCGGCAGGCCTCCGGCGAGGTCCGGCTCGCCTGGAGCGAGCTGCCCGCCACCCGCGCGAGGACGGCACCATGACGGATCCCGAGCGCACGACGGATCAGAGGGCCGCGACCGTCGTGGTGGACGCCGCCAACTGCGTCGGCAGCGTGCCCGATGGCTGGTGGCGCGATCGTGCCGCGGCCACGCGGCGGCTGCGCGACTCGCTCTCCTCCGATGCTCTCCGTCACGACCTGCAGCTGGCCGCGACTCCTGCGCTGGTGCTCGTGGTCGAGGGGCGAGCCCGCGGCGTCCAGTCCACGCCGACGGTGCAGGTCGTTCACGCTCCCGGGATCGGCGACGACATGATCGTCAAGGTCGTCGAGCAACGTGCCGCACAGGGCGAGAGTATCGTCGTCGTCACCGCGGATCGGGAGCTGCGGACCCGGGTCACCGCTCTGGGTGCTCGCACCGTCGGCCCACGGGTCGTGCGCCCGAGCTGATCGGCCGCCGAGCTGAGCACTCGAGCTGAGACGCCCTGGGTCGTGACCCGCCCGCCGACCGCAGCTCAGTAGCGCTGTGTACGACTGCCCAGCATGCGCTCCAGCGGGATGCTGTCGTCCTGCCAGGGCGTGAGCAGCCAGACCACGAGGTACGCGCCCACGCCGAGCACCGGGAGCAGGAACGAGGCGAGGACCAGCACGCGGACCAGCCACACGTCGAGGCTGAATCGGTCGGCGAGGCCACCGGCGATCCCGCCGACGAGACGTCGGGGACCACGGCGGAAGCGGATGCGGCGGAGGGAGTCGAAGAATGTGTCCATGCCTCGACGCTACGTGCCGTGCACTTCGAGCGCACTGGGGCTGACCCCCGCAGGCGATGACGGGAAACCGGAGAGAGGTCGCCGGAGCGATGGGGAGAGGCCAGCGGTGTGGTCAGCGCCGTTCGGGACGCCCGCGCAGGGAATGCCTTCGCCTCAGGTCCAGCCGTGCAGGATCATCGAGGATGCACAGGGCGAGGGAGCGCTGAGCGGCCGTGCTCCAGCGCGGGGTCACAGCGTCACCCGCCCTGCAACGACATTCGACTCGCACCAACTTTCGACCCCGCACCGACACCCGAGGAGGAACCATGACCGAGTACGCGGACTGGCAGGCGCCGACCCCGTCGCGCGGCCTGGTGATCATGCTCCCGGGCGCGGCATACACGTGCCAGATGCCGCTGCTCCACTTCGCGGCTCTGGTCGCGATCAGTCATGGCTGGGACGTTCGCGAGGTCGACTGGACTCCGGCGGAGAACTGGGGGACCGAGCAGATCGGGCTCGAGCTGGCGGCGGCCATCGGCGACCACGAGGGACCGGTCCGGGTGGTCGGGAAGTCGCTCGGCACCCTCGCCGCTCCCTATGCGGCCGAGCATCGAATCGATGCTGTCTGGCTCACCCCGCTCGTGAAGATGCCCGCCGTGGCCCGAGCGATCGCCGATCATCCGGGACGGCAGCTGCTCATCGCCGGGACCGACGACACCGACACCTGGGACAGCGGGATCGCCGCTGCGCTCAGTGCCGAGGTGCTCGAGATCGCCGGGGCCGATCATGGCTTGCGAGTCGCGGACCCGGTGCGCACGGCCGAGATCCACGTCGAGGCGACGCGAGCGATCGACGGCTGGTTCGGCGGTGCACGATAAGGGATCCGACGCTCACGCGGGGCCGCGGGCGGTTGCGGCCCGCACTGCGAAGACTGCGAGGAGACCACCAGCGGTGAACCGCTGTGCGGCCAGGAGGCGGGGCCGAGCGGACAGGATGCCCGCAAGGCGTGCTGCGGCGAGCACGACCATGCCGTTCACGGCGACCCCCACCACGATCTGCACTGCGCCGAGCTGCAGCAGCTGCGACCACGCCGGGCCGGCGCTCAGATCGAGGAACTGAGGAAGGAGCGCGGCGTACAGGAGAGCGATCTTGGGGTTGAGCAGATTGGTGAGCAGTCCCCTCGAGAACAGTCGGACGTCGGGGTCCGGCGGGATGTCGAGGTCGGGCGCGAACGGCGAGCTGCCTCCGGGCTTGAGGATGCCCCAGGCGAGGTACGCGAGGTACACGGCACCGGCCACCTTGATCACGGTGTAGGCGACCGGGACAGCGGTGAACAGCGCGGACAGTCCTGCAGCGGTGGCCAGCAGGTAGCACACGAAGCCCACGGCCGTCCCGCCCAGGCACACCAGGCCCGCCCTGCGGCCCTGCGTGATCGAGCGGGAGGCGAGGTAGATCATGTTCGGCCCGGGGAGCAGAGCCATACCGAGCTCGAGCAGTGCGACCGCGGCCACTGCACTCCAAGAGATCACTGAGCAGCCCCTTGCGGTGAGGTTGAGCGAAGGGTGCGCAGGTCCTGTCGCTCGCCGAGCTGCCAGGTGTCGACGTCGCACCGTAAGTCGGAGCTGTTCCCCGTGGCCACCACCGTGCCATCGGCGAGGATCCCGAGGGAGTGCGTCGAACCGGCGGCGACGGCCGTGACACCGCGCCACCCCTCGACGTCGCACTGCCAGTAGGTGTTGTCCCCGACGGCGCAGACGGTCCCGTCCTCCCGGAGCGCCAGAGTGTGATGGCTGCCGACGGCGAGGTCACGGATACCTCGCAGATGCTCGACTTCGCACGCACCCGACGCCGCCTCTCCGGTCGCGACGACCGTGCCGTCGTCCCGGAGGCCGACCGTGTGCAGGTACCCGGCGGAGATGCCGACCAGGTGCCGCCACGAGCCGACGAGGCATTGACCGCGCTGGTTGCTGCCGGTGGCGAGAGCCGTGCCATCGCTGCGCACAGCGACCGCGTGCCAGTCCCCGCACGCGACCGCGACGACGTCGCGCCAGCTGCTGACGGCTCCCTGACCCTCGCCGGTCCGCCCAGCGGCCATCACGGTGCCGTCCGCGCGGAGCCCGAGCGTCGATCTCCACCCCGCCGCGAGAGCGGTGATGTCTCTCCAGTCGGAGACGTCGGTCTGGCCCGAGCCGTTCCAGCCGGTCGCGACGACCGTGCCGTCGGTGCGGAGTCCGACGGTGTGCGAGCGCCCCGTGTTGCGCGCCGTGTGCACGTTCCCTGCGGCGACGGCGATGACATCGCTCCAGCCCGACACGTCGCACTCACCCGCGAGGTCGCTGCCGGCGGCCAGGACCGTGCCGTCGGTGCGGCACGCGACGGAGTGGCGCCGACCTGCTGCGATCACGGACATGGCTGCCTCCGATCCGGGGCGAGGAGATCGATCGTACTGCTCAGGAGTAGCGCTGCTGCGCGGTGGTCAGCAGCCGTGCCAGCCGCTTCGGTCCCAGGACGTATTCGGATCTCACGAGGACCGTTCCAGGCTGTCGCCGGGACAGCCACCGGGGAGGGCGGACGCCGGCCTCCGCATGCGCCTGCTCGAGCCGGTGCCGTGCTCGGGGTGTCATGGTGTAGACCACCGCGAGAGGACCCCGGAAGCGACCGGCATTTCCTGTCCGAGGTGTTCCCACGTGCTGGATCTCGTCCCAACGGCGGGTCGTCGTCCGGGCGCTGCTGCGCCGCCGGGCCTCGGCGATCCCCGCTCGGGAGAGGTGGAGCTCATCGCCCCGCAGGAGAACGGCCACCGACGCGAGCGGCAGCAGGACGACGCACCCGATCACCCCGATGACGGATGCCCACGTCACGGGATGGATGAGCGCGGGAAGATGCTCGCCGGTCCGGATGAGCTGCTGGACGAAGAGGGCGAGCAGGACGAGCAGGCCGATGCCGACCATGACTCCCAGGCCGAGCATCCCGAGATCCATGGTGCGGGAGGTCCGGATCCGCACGATGCCACCGGCGTCCAGCTGCGCGATGCACTCGTGGAGTTCCAGGGCGGCCATGCGCCCAGTGTGCCAGCAGGGCCCCGATCAGCTCTCCGGGGTCAGGGTGCGGGTGTACTGCACATCGCCGTTGGCGTCGATCAGCTCGACGGTGAACGACTCGCCCTGCGGGGCGATCTCGACCCGGCCGAAGAACTGGCCCTTCCCATCGCGCGGGGAGCCCATCGCAGGGCCCGCCTTCTGGAAGTCGACCTCGGGCCCGAAGGTCCCATCCATCTCGTTGGGCCCGAAGGAGCCGGAGTTGATGGGGCCGGCCACGAATTCCCAGAACGGGTCGAAGTCCGTGAAGGCGGCGCGCTCGGGGGAGTAGTGGTGGGCGGCGCAGTAGTGGACGTCCCCGGTGAGGAACACGATGTTCTTTGTCTTCTGCGTCTTGATCCCCGAGAGCAGGCGGGCCAGCTCGAGCTCGCGGCCCAGGGGCGCGCCGTTCTCCGCGTTGGCGATCGACTCCTGCCCCTCCCCGTCGGGGACCACGATGCCCAGCGGCAGATCGGCGAGGATCACCTTCCACGTCGCCTGGGACCTGCGCAGCCCCTTCAGCAGCCACTGCAGCTGCTCCTCACCGAGCATCGAGGTCTCGTGCTGCTCCCGGCCGTCGGTGTTCTCGCTCTTGTCCGTGCGCATGTCGAGGACGAACACATCCAGGTCGGGGCCGCGCTCGATGAGTCGGTAGATGCGCTCCGGCTCGAAGCCGGATCCCGGGGACAGGGCGCGCACATCGGCGATCGGCTGGTACTCCTGCCAGGCGCGTCGGCCCCGGGCGGCGAGGGTGTTCACGTCGCGCACCGTGTACTTCTCGTCCTCGAGGATCTCGCCGGCCCACCAGTTGTTGGTGGTCTCGTGGTCGTCCCAGGTGGCGATGACCGGGACCTCGGCGTACATCGCGCGGATGTTGTCGTCCAGGAGGTTGTAGCTGTGGCGGCCCCGGAACTCCGTGAGGGTCTCCGCGACCTTCGAGACCTCCTCGGTGACCAGGTTGCGCCAGATCGCGCCGTCGGGCTCCTCGAGCGTCTCCGCGATCGGACCGTCGGCATAGATGGTGTCGCCGGCGTGGAGGAAGAAGTCCGGGGCGACGGCGCGCATCGCCTCGTAGCCGAACATGCCTCCGACGTCAGGGTTGATGCCGTAGCCCTGGCCCGCGGTGTCGGCCGTCCACACGAAGGTCTGTGCGCCGTCGGAGCGGTGACCCGGCGCGGTGCTGAAGCGGCCGGAGCCGACCTCGCCGCGGTGCCCGTTCTCGTCCTCGAAGAACAGCTCGGTCTCGAAGGTCGTGCCGGCCGGAAGCTGCTTCGCGCTGATCCGTGCGGTGAAGTCGGTCTCCGCGGTGGCCCACGGGCCGCGCAGCGAGATCGGTCGGCCGTCCGCGCCGGTGCCCTTCCCGCGTCGGCTGCGGCCGGCGGTGAGGCGCTTGCCGTCGGCGTCCAGGGCGTGGAGCACGGCATGGAGCCGCCCCTCGCCCGAGGCGCGGGACCACAGCACCGCGGAGCTCGAGGTGACGTCCCCGGTCTGGAGGCCGGAGGGGAGCGTCAGCCGCGACGACCCGGGACGGGCGGGCGCGGCGGAGGCGGCACCGGCCACGGGGAGCGTGGTGGCGAGCGCCGCTGCGGCGGCTCCTCGCAGCAGGGTCCGACGGTTCGGGGCGGTGAAGCTGTCCATCGCGCCAGTGAACTCCGTCGTCGTGACGCGCACATGTCCTCGGCGTGAATGGCCGGGGGTGCGCCTCGGGCGCGATGCGCGATCGGTGTCAGGATCGTCCGGCCGACGGGGCCAGTCCGGACATCATGACGTCGAGGAGGAGATCCCGGTCGTGGCCGTCCCCGAGGCGCACGGCGTGCTCGACGCCGCACACGAGGCGCTGCACCTGGTCGATCCTGATCCCTGGACGGACCGCGCCGGCGGCGATCGCGTTCGTGAGCGCTGACTCCGCGAGGCCGAACAGCTCCTCCCGGAGGGTGTGCGCCTCGGCCGAGACCTCGTCCGACAGCAGGATGGTCTGGAGGCCCTGGTGCTCGAGCTGCTGCGTCGCCGTCGTGCGGATGAGGAGGGTGAAGGCGGCGGCGGGCTCGGGCTCGGCGGCCGCGGCCCGAGCCATGTCGACGAGCGTCTCGAGGGCGTCCAGGGTGAGCGCCTCGACGAGCACGGTCACGCTCGGGAAATGTCGGTAGACGGTCGCGACGCCGACGCCCGCCGCATGGGCGACGTCATTCAGCCGCAGCTCGTCGATGGGCTGGCGGCGAGCGGCGTCGAGAATCCTGGCGCGGGAGCGCGCAGCGTCCGATCGAAGCGTCGTCATGGCGGCATCGTACCCGATGTGGATCAACTATCCGCTTTGGGTGTACGCTCAAGCGGATAGCTCATCCGAATCGAGGAGAAGCTCATGACCTGGAACCCTGCCCGGCTGCCCGATCTCACCGGCCGCGTCTACGCGGTCACGGGCGCGACCGGGGGCATCGGCTACTTCGCGGCCGAGCAGCTCGCCTCGGCCGGGGCCGAGGTGGTCCTGGCCTCCCGGTCGCCGGAGAAGATCGAGGTCGCCGCGAGGGCGATCCGCGGGCAGGTGCCCCGAGCGGTGACGAGTGGGGTCGCCGTCGATCTCGTCTCGCTGGCGTCGGTCCGTGAGGGCGCCGAACAGCTTTCCGTGCTGCCACGCCTGGACGGCATCTTCCTCAACGGCGGTCCGATGCACTTCTCGGCCCGGGAGACGACCGAGGACGGCCTGCCGCTGATGGTCGGGGCTCACACGGTGGCGAACGTCGCCCTCGTCGCCGGGATCCTGTCGGCGCGCGCCGAGGATCCGGGTGTCCCTCTCCGGGTCGTGCATGCCTCGACCGGCTTCGTCCAGCGGTTCCGCAGGGACATCTCCCGGCCGCGTCCGGCGCCCCGCACCGGCATCGGGGCCTATGTCGACGCGAAGACCCGCACCGAGGTGTTCGCCTATGAGCTCGACCGTCGTGCCCGCGCCGCCGGACTGCCGATCGCGTCGATCCTCACGCGTCCGGGCGTCGGGGTCGACGCCAAGACGCCGGAGCGACCGGGGATCAGAGATTCCAGCGTCGCCTACCGGCGCAATCCGTACACGCCGTGGGCGCAGGGGAAAGACGCGGCGGCGTGGTCGGGTGTGCGCGCGCTCGTCGATCCGGACGCCACAGGCGGGGAGTTCTACGGGCCGAAGCGCGTGGCCGGGCCTCCGGTCCGGCTCGACCCGTCAGTGCACACTGCCCGCCCGGGAGCTGACGTCGCGG
The DNA here is from genome assembly GCF_039526165.1 of Brachybacterium tyrofermentans. Lineage (NCBI taxonomy): Bacteria > Bacillati > Actinomycetota > Actinomycetes > Micrococcales > Dermabacteraceae > Brachybacterium > Brachybacterium tyrofermentans. The sequence goes on along the minus strand of NZ_BAAAIR010000033.1, from coordinate 153,494 downwards.
AACGGATCTGGGCCGAGCTCGAAGAGCTCGCGGGCGTGACCCTGCCTGTCCCACGGGGCTGAGCGCGGACTGCGCGCAGGGCTGCGCGGGACGACGAGACCGCGCCCCCGGCTCCGGCCCCGCTCCCTGTCCCCGTCCCTATGACAGGTCGTCGCGCGCAGCCGTCGCTACGATGACTGCATGAGCCACAGCTCCGACACCGATCCGTCCGACGCCCGCGCGAGGGAGCTCAGCCGCCAGCGGCAGGAGCAGATGAGCAGATTCTTCGTCGCGTTCGCCGTCGTGGAAGGGCTTCTGCTCGCCGTGAGCGTGATCGCCATCTACGTGCTCGAGCTGATCGACCCGGAGCTGGGCGTCTGGGTGCTCATCGGCATCGGCGTGCTCGGCGGAACGGTGCTCAGCACGTACATCCTCAGCACGAACCGTCGCAACCGGCGCGAGCTGGACAAGCCCGACCTGAGCTGAGCGACGGCCTGGACCGTCCGCGACGACATCGGCACCGCGATCTTCTCCGCCATCGAGGCCGACGCCCTTGCTCGCGGGGTGCGGCTGCTGGAGGTGAAGACGCTTGGGGTCTCGGGCCCCGACCCCGCCTACGCCCGCACTCACCGCGCCGTTCAGGTCGGCCAGACCAGGCCCCCGTCGGCGCCGTAGGACTCCTTCCGTGCCGCATAGGCGAGCGCGGCATGGCCCGGCGCGTCCTCACCGATCAGCACTCGGAGAGGGTGGTCGGGGTCTCCGAGGTGGGCGAGCAGGGCGTCGGCCGCCACAGCCGGGTCTGCATCGGTCGGGGAGGTGTCGGGGTCCGCAGCCGGCCAGGGCACCTCGGCGGCGCCGAACAGTGCGGTGCGCAGGTCGTCGTACTCGGCCCGTGGAGCGGCGAACGGCATGCTCGACCCTGCCCAGTCCGTTGCGAACCCGCCGAGCTGAGCGATCGTCGTCCGGATCCCGAACTGCGCGACCTCCCCCGAGAGCGCCTCGGTGAATCCCTCGAGCGCCCACTTCCCGGCGTTGTACAGCCCGAACAATGGCATCGCCCCGATCGCTCCGACGGTCGAGATCTGCACGATGTCGCCTCCTCCTCGGGCGCGCAGGTGAGGGATGGCGGCCCGGCTCACCCACAGTGCGCCGAAGAGGTTCAGGTCGAGATGGTCGCGGGCAGCCTGCTCCTCGATCTCTTCCAGGGCGCCGACGAAACCGGTCCCGGCATTGTTGACGACGACGTCGAGCCCGCCGAAGGCCCGAGCGGCCGCCTCGACGGCCGGCGCGACCGCGGCAGCATCGCGGACGTCGAGCACGATCCCGCGAACCGATCCGGGGAACTCGGTCAGGAGATCTGCCATCGCCCCGGTGCGCCGCACCGTGCCGACGACGCGATCGCCGTGGGCCAGTGCGGCGTGGGCGAAAGCGCGACCGAGCCCGCGGCCGGCGCCGGTGATGAGCCAGATTCTGGACGGGGAAGGGGACGACTTCATCGTGCACTCCTCGTGACGAGACGGGTCGTCTCGTCAGTATCGAAGGGGTGCGACGTCCTGTCAAGACGGTGCGTCTCGTCTCGTTGTACGGTGGGCGCATGAATCCTGCGTCTGAAGAGTTCACCGCGAAGGGATCCGTGCAGCGTGCAGGTGATTCGCGAGGTGCTGCCGCTCGACCCTCGGGAGCGTCTCCAGACGTCGCCCGACGCAGCGACCGCGCTCGCCGGGCGATCCTCGCGGCCACGCGCGACCTCGTCGCCGAGGTCGGCTACTCCCGGCTGAGCATCGAAGGGATCGCGAGCGCCGCCGGGGTCGGGAAGCAGACCATCTACCGCTGGTGGCGGTCGAAGGCCGAAGTCCTGTTCGATGCGATCCTGGACGTGAACTCCGAGCCCGACGGGGTGGTCGCGCTCCCGGACACCGGAGACCTCGAGGCGGATCTGAGGACCGTGCTGCGGGGCGCTGTCGCCGAGCTGGACGACCCGGCGACCGACCGTCTCCAGCGGGCCGTCACGGCCGAGATCCAATCCGACCCCGCGCTCGCCGAGGAGCTCGTGCGACGCCTGCTGGGGCCGCAGCTGACGGCGACCGCGGTGCGGCTCCGGAGTGCGATCGACACCGGCCAGATCGACCGGACCGTGGATCCGTCGTTGGCGACGGAGCTGCTGTTCGGGCCGATCTTCCATCGGTGGCTGCTGCGCACCGCAGAGCTTGACGACGCGTTCGCCGACGGCCTCCTGGACCTGGTCCTGTCCGGGCTGCGGCCGCGCCCGTGAGGGGGACCGTTCCGGCTCGCCTCCTGAGCCCGTCGGTCACCTCCTGAGCCCGTCGGTCACCTTCAGGTCCAGTCGGATACTGCGCCGGCCTGGCCCCGGGTACGGGTGCGGGCCGACGCCCTGACACGCAGGACGAATGTCCTTCTCAGGTCGGTACCGCTGGCTCTGCCGTGGGCCGCGCCGTCTCCGTAGCGTCGAAGACAGCCATCGACGGTCGATGGATCCTTCGCACTCACGGAGCACGTCATGTCGAACATCCCTCTGAATCCTCGGACCCCGCCGACGAGCGGCTTCACCGCGCAGCCTTCGCCGCCACCCTCACCTCGGGCCACCGCACGGCGGATCCGCCCTCGCGGCGCTGTTGCCGCCCTCGTCACCGCCGTCATCGGCGCGCTGCTGATCTGGGCCGTCGCGGTCCCGCTGGGCGGCCTCGATCTCGAACTGGCTGCTTCCGGGCAGAGCGTGGGCCCCGCCTCGATCATCGGGGCGGTCCTGATCGGCGGAGCGGCCGCCTGGCTGCTGCTCGCCCTTCTGATCCGACTCCGGCGCGGCCGGGCCTGGTGGACCGCCGTGGCGGTCGCGGTCCTGGTGCTGTCCCTGACCGGCCCGCCGCTCTCCGGCGCCGGAGGGGCCGTGCTCGTGACCCTGGAGCTGATGCACCTCGTGGTCGGGATCGTGCTGATCCTCGGCCTGCGCCGAAGTGCTGTGCGGCAGGTCGGAGCCGGGCGTACTGTGATCGGGGAGGCCTCATGAACACCCTCGCCCGCCCCGTGCCGACGTCGCCCGACGAGTGCGATGAGCGGTCCCTGCCCTGGGTCGCGCGTCGTCCCGGTGCCTGGTACGCGCTTCTCTGGCTGCCCCTGCTGCTGCTGGCACCCGTCGTGGTCTCGATCCAGACCGGGCGCATCGGCCAGCTGCTGATGCTGCTGCTCCTCGCGGCGCTGCACATCGCGACCGTGCTGGGGCGACACCGCTCCGTGTCGCGCGAGCACCCGGCACTGCGCGGGATCCTGGGCTCGGAGGTGCTGGTCGCCGCCGCCACCCTGGCGGTGGTCTGTTATCAGTTCCTCTGGAACGAGCACCAGGTGTTCCTCTATCCGCTGCTGGCGCTCGGCATGGCGGTGGGGCTGCGGCACCGCTTGGTGATGGGTTTCATCGGCGGCCTCGCCGTCAGCGGTGCCATCGCCGCCGGGATCACCACAGGTTCCCTCGCCGACGCGCTCGTCTTCGCCGTCGTGACCTACATGGCCGGCCTCAGCGCCTTCCTGATCGACCGCCTCCTGGAGACGACCATGCAGCTGAGCGCCACCCGCGAGCAGCTCGCCCGCACCGCGGTGCTCGAGGAGCGCGAGCGCTTCTCCCGCGACCTCCACGACCTGCTCGGGCACACCTTGTCCCTGATCGTCGTGAAGGCCGAAGCCGTGCGTCGATTCGTCCCGACGGATCCGGATGCGGCGGCTGAGCATGCCCGCAGCATCGAGGAGATCGGCCGCAGCGCCCTCGGCGAGGTGCGCCAGGCGGTGGTCGGCTACCGGGAGACCACGCTCGCGGACGAGCTCGAGGCAGCCCGGCTGGCCCTGGCCGACGCGGGGATGCTGATCGACATCGAGGTCCTCACCGGCGCCGTCGAGCTGCCAGGGCCAGTGGACCGCCTGTTCGCGTGGGTGGTGCGCGAGGGGACCACCAACATCCTGCGGCACGCCCGAGCGCGCAGCTGCCGGATCCTCGTGGAGTCCGGCGGGGGAGAGGCCACCCTCGAGATCACCGATGACGGAGGCGCAGTCTCCGCCCCGATCCGCCCGGGCTCCGGCCTGGCCGGCCTGCGCGAGCGGGCCGAGGCACTGGGCGGCGTGCTCGTCGCCGATCGGGAGGCCGGCGGGTTCCGGCTCGGCGCGAGCGTGCCGACGAGCGAGGAGGAGAGGGCATGACCGACCAGGATTCCGACCGCGGGAACGAGCACAGGACCGAACAGGAGGGCATCGGCCCGCGGATCACCGTGATGATCGTCGAGGACCAGACCATGATGCGCTCCGCGCTCGCGGGACTGCTCGGGCTGGAGCCCGATCTTGTGGTGATCGGGGACGTGGGCCGCGGCGACGAGGTGGTCGGCGCCGCCGCCGCGCACCACCCGGACGTGCTGATCCTGGACATCGAGCTGCCGGGCCGCAGCGGCCTCGACGTCATCCCGGAGGTGCTGCGGGCGCATCCGGGCACTGCGGTCATCATCGTCACCACGTTCGGCCGTGCCGGATACCTGCGCCGCGCCATGGATGCCGGTGCCCGTGGGTTCCTCGTCAAGGACGACCCGGTCGAGGACCTGGCCACCGCGGTCCGACAGGTGGCGGCCGGCGGGACCGTCGTCGATCCTGCCCTGGCCGCCCAGGCGCTCGCCGCCGGTCCGAGCCCGTTGACACGGCGGGAGCAGGAGGTGCTCGCCGCCTCCGACGGCGGAGCGCCGATCGCGGAGATGGCCGCTGCCCTCCACCTCTCCACGAGCACGGTGCGCAACTACCTCTCCAGCGCGATCCGGAAGACGGGTACCCGCAACCGGGCCGAAGCGCTCGCCACCGCCCGCCACGAGGGCTGGCTGTGACGGTCGGCGACGCCTGCGGTGAGTCCGAGGCGAGTCCGAGGTGAACGGTCGGTCGGGTCCCGGGACTGCGCGGAAGGGTGTTGGTACGGTCGGGGGCCTCAGCACTGCTGGGACCGGAGCATCTCCCGAGAGGGTCACGATGCTCACCACGTCGAGGAGGTTCTGATGTTCCGCTGGCTCTTCCGTGCTCGCCGGGTGAAGGGCGACGTGAATGCCGCCCGACAGGGTCCGGAGGCGGTGGGTAAGCGCGTCGGCCGACGTTCTGCGCACCGGCTTCTCAGCCGTCTCCTGCGCTGATCCGCTGAGAGGCGGTGCATCTGAGGGAGCGCCCGATGGGGAGCTTCCGGTGTGCGTTTCGGGTGGTGAGCTTCGGCTCTAAGTCCTGAACTGGCGCTCGGCGCGGTCTAAGCTCGTTCGACGATGGTCCCTGACTCGCCGAACAGCCCCGATGTCCCGATCGCGAACGCGCCCGATCGGGGCCGGATGCTCCCTCGGAACCGGGGTTGGCTGGACACGATCACCTCGATCCCGGCGCTGATCATCGGCTCCGTGCTCATGGTCCTCATCGCCGCGGGCCCCATGCAGCACGTGGACTATCTGCTGGCCCGACGCTGGCTCTATCACCTCGAGCCGGACCTGCTGTGGTTCGCCCAGAACGTCCTGGACCGAGTCGCCGGTCAGGCCGTCTGCCTGCCCATCCTGATCGTGGTCGCGGTGGTCCTGGCCCGACGGAGGAGATCCTGGCGGCCGATCCAGGTGGCTGTGCTCGCCGAACTGGCCTTCCTCATCGGCGTCGGCACCCTGAAGCTGATCTTCGCCCGCCCCGTGACCTATTCCCGGGATCCGAACTTCTTCGACGGCGGCTACCTCGACATGGGGGCCAAGGGCATCAGCTTCCCCTCGGGACATGCCTCCGAGGCCGTGCTCATCTACGGCGCCGTCGTCTACCTGATCACCCACTACAGCTCCGCGAGTCCGCGACTGCTGCGGCTGCTGCGCTGGGGCGTCGTGGTGATCAGCGTGAACTCCGTGGTCGTCTCCTTCCTGCTGGGCTGGCACTGGGCCAGCGACCTCCTGGGCGGTCTGATGATCGGCGGTCTCTACCTGCGGATCATCACCCAGTGGGACGAGCGCATGCGCGCGCAAGGGGATCGAGGCGTCCCGCGCGGGCTGATCCCCTCGGCCGGAGGCTCCGAGCCCCGACCGCTGGTCTCGGCGATGGCCTTCGTGTACACGGCGCTGATGCTGGTCACGCTGATCATCGCGCTGCGCTTCGTGAACCCGACGCAGCTCGTGGCGCGGGTGCGCACAGAGGATGAGTGAAGCCGGAGACGGGGCACATCACTCCGTGACCGGAGCTCCGGCAGGAGACGCAGCTGCAGGTTCCGCCGTGATGGCCTCCTCGTCGGCGCGGCGCAGGGCCTCCCGCAGCGCCGACCGGTCGTCGTCCTCCCAGGGGCCGGAGCAGGCGAGCGGGATGTGTGTCAGGTACCGGCGCTCCGCCTCCGGGATTCGCGCCACCAGGAGTGCCGGGTCCCGCTCCGCGCTGGCATACAGGTTCGGCCCGTCGGCGTAGTACGGATCGGTGAGCACGAGCTGCCCGGCGAGGGTGCGCATCACGTTGGACGGGTTGGTGTCCAGCGGGCCGCACCAGGGCAGCTCCCGGCGTGCGTCCGCATGGATCTCGCCGACGATCGCCGCGAGCGCCGAGAACTCCGTCGTCGGGACTGCGCATCGAGCCAGGAGCTCGTGGGCCTCGGACTCGTCCACGGGGGCAAGTCGTTCCAGCAGCTGCAGGTCGCCGCCGCCGGCGAGACGGCGGTGGGCATGCAGGGCGGGCACCTGGCCGGTGGAAGAGGCCTCGCGGTACAGCCGGGCCGTGTACGGCCCGACGGGATCGAAGGGACTGATCCGCACCACGAGGTCCGCTGTCGGCGAGGCGAGGGCGATGGCCCAGTCGCCGGCGCCGCAGGGGCCCCAGCCCGCCTCGCGGAAGCGGGCCTCGGCGTCCTCGTGGGTGGCGTCGGCTCCGAGGGACTCGAACAGCGTGAGGGCGGGAGAGTGGTCCATAGGCGCCAGACTATGCGCGCTCGCCCCCGCCCTCCAGCAGTTTTCCCGTGGGGTCAGTCCTCCGGGACTGCCTCGCTCATCGCGCTGATCTGGAAGGACGCCCCGCACGGATCCTCGATCGTCGCGATCCGGCCGAAGGGGGAGTCGGTCGGGCCGTCCAGCACCTTCCCGCCCAGTTCGACGACCTTCGCCAGTGCCGCCTCGGAGGCCTCGACCCCGAAGTAGAGGCGCCAGCCGGTCGCCTCCACCGGCATCGCGCCGGTCGCGTCGCACAGACCCCAGCTGGCGGAGTCACCGGGACCGTTGGTCGCGTACCGGAAGGAGTCGTCGTCCATCGGCTCGCCCATCGGCACCAGGTTCGCCTCGAACACAGCGGTGTAGAACGCGACGGCCTTGTCGTACTCGTGCGTCATCAGCTCGAACCAGACCGGGGAGCCGGGCGCGCCGGTGAACTCGTAGCCCTCGATCGCCCCGGCCTGCCACAGTCCGATGGTCGCGCCGGTCGCATCGAGCACGATGGACATGGCACCGGCTTCGCTGATGGCGTCCGGGGGGACCACCACGGTGCCGCCGTTCTCGGTGACCTTCGCGGTACGGGACCTCGCGTCGTCGACGGCGAGGTAGATGCCCCATTCGGAGGGCAGGGTCTGGCCATCGGGAGTGGTCATCCCGGTGACGTCCATGATCCCGCCCACGAGGGCGCCGCCGTTGCGGATCAGGTGATAGTGGTTGAAGCTCTCGCCGAGATCCTCGAACTCCCAGCCGAACAGGCCGGAGTAGAAGGTCTTCGCGGCGGCGAGATCGGTGACGCTGAGATCTGCCCAGGTGCTGGTGCCGGTGGTGCGGGTCATGTCTCCTCCTTCAGTGGTGGGCCCGGAGCAGGTCTCTGTCGGGGCCGGGATGTGGTCCCTACGCTAGGTAGGATCGGGGCGGGATGATTGTCCGATCCTGCGCACCTGGTGCGACGGACGTTCTCGAGGTGCGATCTGCTGGTTCTGCTGGTTCTGTCGGGACTGCACAGCGGTCACCGGGTGCACAGGCTCGGCAGGGCGCTGAGCAGAGGCGGGCGGGTCGATGTCGGGACCGAGAAGTCCAGGGCGACGCGGGCGGGCTGCGTGATCGGGCCAGGGTGCACGGCGACCATCGGGGACGACGGCACCAGCTGGTCCAGCGCGTCGGCCTGGCTCGGCACCGCGAAGCCCAGCAGGAAGGGCGCGCCGGGGCACAGGGGCAGCTGGACCGTCGGCGTCCCCGAGATCAGCAGGCCCGAACGGGGCAGTCCGATCGGGGCCGGGTGCGGGTACCAGCCCACCCAGATCGACGCGTCCCCGCGCGGACTGAACCCCGGCGGCAGCTCGATGTCGGCGTGGACCAGGCCGGAGCCTGGCTGCAGCAGGGCAAAGGGCCGTGGGGGCTTGTCGCTGATGCGGTGGGCGAGGCGGCGCAGCTGCGCGGGCGGCACCCCGACCGTCGCGCGGAACCTCCGCGTGAAGCTCGAGAGGGAGTCGAAGCCGGCGGCGGCGCCCACGTCGACCACGGCGTCGTCCCCACCGAGCAGCAGACGCTTGGCGGCGTCGATGCGCAGGGCGATGAGGTACTGACCCGGACCGATCCCGGTGTGCTTCGCGAAGATCCGGGAGAAGTGGAAGGGGCTGTAACCGACGTGGTCGGCGAGGTCTGCGACGTGGAGCTCCGTCGGCCGCTCCTGGGCGAGGGCCAGCGCGGAGGCGAGAATCGTCGCCGCGGGGTCCATCGTGAGCGGGGTCACGATGATGAGTGTACGGAGGGGGTCAGTCGACGCCTGGGCGTCGGCGGTTCTGCTTCGTCTCCGAGCGGCGCCGCTTGCCGTCCAGCCGCCGACGCTTCGAGCCCTTGGTGGGCTTCGTGGGCCGGCGCACCACGGGCGGGGCGATGGCCTCGCGCAGGATTGCGGAGAGGCGCTCACGGGCAGCGACACGGTTGCGACGCTGGGCCCGGTGCTCCTCGGCGCTGACGGTGAGCACGCTGCCCGCCAGGCGCGGTGCCAGCACGGAGAGCAGGCGCTCGCGCTGGTCGTCGTCGACCGCGGTGGTGGTGGCGAGATCCAGACGCAGCTGCACCCGGGAGTCGGAGGTGTTGACGCCCTGTCCGCCCGGGCCGGACGCGTGGGTGAACTGCTCGGCCAGCTCGGCCGCAGGGATCCTCAGCCCGTGAGGCGCCCCGGGGCCCGCGGGCACGTGCAGATCATCCATCCCCCGAGTGTGCCGCACCGGCGGAGGTCGACGCGCGAGACTCAGGCGTCGTCGAGCTCCTCGCGCAGGCGGGGCTCGACGCGATGTGCCGGATGGTGGCCGGCTTTGTCCGCGTAGAAGGCGCGGATGCGATCCATGTCGTCGCTGATGTCCCCGGTCAGGTCGAAGGTGGGGCCGAGGCCGACGGTCATCGTCGACCGGTCCACGAAGCCCAGGGTCACCGGCATCCCCGTCGCGCGGGCGATCCGGTAGAAGCCGGACTTCCAGCAGGTGTTGCCCTTGCGAGTGCCATCAGGGGTGATGACCAGGTTGAAGTCCTCTCCCGACCGGATGCGCTCCACCACCTCGTCGACGATGCGACTCGGGTCCGAGCGGTCGACGGGGATGCCTCCGAGAGTGCGCATGATCGGACCTCGCCAGCCTGTGAAGACGCTGTTCTTGCCCAACCAGCGCAGGGGGATCTTGAGCTCCCACGCCAGGGCGAGCATGAACACGAAGTCCCAGTTGGAGGTGTGCGGAGCGCCGAGGAAGATGGCGGGCCGGTCCGCACGGGGCTCGGCGACCAGCTTCCACCTGCTGAGCGTCCAGAAGGTGCGGGCGATGGCGCGGCGGATCATGGGATCAATGTAAGCCACGATCTGGCGGCCGGGTTCAGGACTCAGGCCATGCCCTCGGACGTCGGCCACGCATTGGGCCGGCATCCGCCGAGATCGATGCTCTGCTGCAGCATGACCGGCGCGGTGAGCCCGTCGCCTCCGCACGTCGAGTGACCATGACCGAGGAAATGCCCGATCTCGTGGTTGACCATGTAGGCCCGGTACTCGGTGGTGTCAGAGTAGGTCGGGGTCCGATGCAGCCAGCGGTCCGAGTTCAGGACCACGTCCTCGCCGACGCGGCAGCTCCACAGCCCGTTCGTCCTGGCAGGCAGGCACAGCTCGTCGGCCGTGGGCGGGGAGGCGATCGAGATCGTGAACTCTGCCGAGGCCGGGTCGGCCACGTGCTCGAAGGCGACCTCCTCCGTGGCTCGCCATCCGCGCTCATCGTCGAGGATTCTCGCGATCTCCTGTGCGGCGTCGTCGGCATCGATCCCGATCCCGGCCTCGACACGCACCGCATAGGTGTGCACGGGCAACGTGCCGGGGTCGGAGCCGTCGACGAGGTCCGGGGTGGTCCAGGTTCCCGCACCGACGGTGCCCGAGCGCACGATCTCCGGTGCGGCCTCGCTGGTGTTCTCGTCCGCCGTGGGCTGAGCGGTCGCCGAGGTGGCTGTCTCCGCAGTGCCGACGTCGGGCGCGCTGCCCGATCCGGCGTCCGATCCGGCGTCCGCGGCGGCGTCCGAACCGCTGCCCGATCCGGCGTCCGAGGCGGCGCTCAAGGTGCCGACCGTCTCGTCGGAACGTCCGCCTGCGAGTGCTCGTGCTCCGGCCACCAGGGCGATGACCACCATCAGGGTGATGAGGAGGGCGAGCCCTGTCCGGAGGAGGCGGCCTCGGCGCGTCAGGACCAGGGAGCTGCGGGGCGAGGGAGGCGGGGACACGAACCTCAAGGTAGGTCCATCAGCCCCCGGTGATGCTCGACACGCCGGTGGCTAGACTCCGAGGATGTCGACGTACCCCGGCCCGACCCCGGATCGCCCGCACTCCGATCGTGGACAGGGCGCTGTGCCTGGCCACGGCCCGGCGCACGACCACGGCCCGCCCCACGCCCATGGCCACGGCCATGCACACGATCACGGCTCGATCCTGGGGCGGCTGCTCGAGCTCGACGCCGAGGTGCACGCCGACATGCTGGCGGCGGCGACCGCCCGGGTAGACGAGGTCGCCGAGGGCCCGGTGCGGCGCGTGCTGGACATCGGCAGCGGCGTCGGCACCGGCACGATCGCGCTCGCACACCGGTTCCCCGAGGCCGAGATCGTCGCCGTCGACATCTCCGAGGACATGCTGTCCCAGGTCCGCGACCGCGCCCAGGCCGCCGGGGTCGGGGATCGGGTCACGACCCGGCGCGCTGACATCGCCGCGCCCGACGACGATCTCGGCTCGGCCGACGTCGTCTGGGCGTCCGCCTCCCTGCACGAGACCTCCGACCCCGACGCCGCCTTCGGGAACCTCTTCGCCGCGCTCCGGCCCGGCGGCCTGCTGGCTGTTCTAGAGATGGACGCCGCGCCACGGGTGCTCCCCGCGGAGCTCGCAGGCTGGGAGGAGCAGGTGCGGGCAGCCGGCGGCGGCACCCCGGCCGATCATCCGGACTGGACCGAGCAGATAGCGACCGCCGGTTTCGAGGCTCCGCACACGGACAGCCTGGTCACCGATCTCCACGCAGCGGCCGACGGGCCGGCGGGGGAGTACGCCGCACTCGAGCTGCAGCGGATCGGCGCGCGGGCGCTCCCGTCCCTGGAGCAGAAGGACCAGGAGACGCTGCGGGCGCTCGCCGGAGACGGCGCCGGGAGCGTGCGCGAGCTCGGCGAGCTCTGGATCCGTGGCACCAGGACGCTCTGGACGACGCATCGTCCGTGAGGTCCGTGAGGTCCGTGAGGTCCGTGAGGTCCGTAAAGCCGGTAATGCCCGTGAGGCCGGTGAGGTCCTTGGAGCCTGTGGAGCCTGTGGAGCCCGTGAGGTCTGCGCCGGCGCGGACATCTGAGCGCCGGCGGAGTCCGCTCCCGGCGCGCTGACCGCAGCAGGACGGTGGACCCGGTGCGGCTGCCGGGGCACGATGGGCTCATGACGGATCCGAAGCAGACACTGTCCCCGTCCGAGATCGACGCCGCCGGCCTCACCGGATGGCGCCAGGTCGAGGGCACGATCGCCGCGCAGTTCTCCACCGGGGACTTCGCCACCGGCCTGGACCTCGTGAACCGGATCGGCGCCTCGGCGGAGGCCGCCGATCACCATCCGGATCTCACCCTCACCTACCCGTCCGTGGGCGTCACGTTGTCCAGCCATGACGTCGGCGGGATCACCAGTCGCGATCTGGACCTGGCGCGCACCATCACCGAGCACGCGGCGACGCTCGGGGTCTCGGTCGACGGGTCCTGACGTCGGGCCCACCACGTGACGGGCCGGTCGGCGACCTTGAGTTCCTCTCTCGGCGGATCTTGTCCTGACGACGTGTCCTGGCACTCGTCGACCCGGCCCGGGCCCTGGCAGGTCCACCGCACACGCGGTGGGAGAATCGGCCTATGACCGCAACCCTCGTCGCCCACGGCCTGGCCGGCGGGTACGGCCACCGCACCCTCTTCGACGCCCTCGACCTGACGGTCGCGCCGGGTGACGTCGTCGGGATCGTCGGTGCGAACGGCGCCGGGAAGTCCACGCTGCTGCGCCTGCTCGCCGGCGTCGATGCCCCGCAGGAGGGGACCGTCTCCCTGTCCCCGGCCGACGCCTTCGTGGGATGGCTGCCGCAGGAGCACGAACGAGTCCCCGGTGAGACCGTCGCCGAGTCCATCGCCCGCCGCACCGGATGCGCAGAGGCGACCGCTGACATGGACGCCGCCGCTGCGGCGCTCGCCGAACCGGCGCCCTCCGGATCCGGCGGTCCCGATCCGGCCGACGTCTACGCGACCGCGCTGGACCGGTGGCTGGCCAGCGGCGCCGCGGACCTCGAGGAACGGATCCCGGTGGTGCTCGCCGATCTCGGCCTGGAGCTCGCCCGGACCGATGTGCAGCAGACACTGATGACCTCGCTCTCCGGTGGGCAGGCGGCCCGCGTGGGGTTGGCCGCCCTGTTGCTGAGCCGTTTCGACATCGTGCTGCTGGATGAGCCCACCAACGATCTCGACCTCGACGGGCTGGAGCGTCTCGAGGCCTTCGTGCGCGGCCTGCGCGGTGGGGTGGTGCTGGTCAGCCATGACCGCGAGTTCCTCGCCCGCTGCGTCACCAGGGTGCTCGAGCTGGACCTCGCCCAGAGCAGCAACCGGGTCTACGGCGGTGGGTACGACGCCTTCCTCGAGGAGCGCGCGACGGTGCGCCGCCACGCCCGCGAGAAGTACGACGAGTTCGCGGCGACCAAGTCCGATCTGGTGTCCCGCGCGCGCACACAGCGGGAATGGTCGAGCCAGGGCGTGCGCAATGCGATGAAGAGGGCGCCGGACAACGACAAGATCCGGCGCCGGGCCTCGAGCGAGTCCAGCGAGAAGCAGGCGCAGAAGGTGCGGCAGATGGAGAGCCGGATCGCGCGGCTCGACGAGGTCGAGGAACCCCGCAAGGAGTGGCAGCTCGAGTTCGCCATCGGGGCCGCGCCGCGATCAGGCTCCGTCGTCTCCACCCTGTCCGGCGCCGTGATCCGGCAGGGGGACTTCACCCTCGGGCCCGTCTCGCTGCAGGTCAATGCCGGGGAGCGGATCGGAATCACCGGTCCCAACGGTGCCGGGAAGTCGACGCTGCTGCGAGCGCTGCTCGGACATCGGGCTCCGGATGAGGGCACGGCGGCGCTCGGCGCGAGCGTGCAGATCGGGGAAATCGACCAGGCCCGCTCCCTGCTCGCCGGGGACCGGCCGCTGACCACAGCCTTCGAGGCGCAGGTGCCGGAGATGTCGCCTGCGGAGGTGCGCACCCTGCTGGCCAAGTTCGGGCTCCGCGCCGATCACGTCGGCCGCCCGGTCGACGAACTGAGCCCGGGGGAGCGCACCCGCGCCGGCCTCGCCCTGCTGCAGGGCCGAGGCGTCAACCTGCTGGTGCTGGATGAGCCCACCAACCACCTCGACCTCCCGGCCATCGAGCAGCTCGAGCAGGCGCTGGAGAGCTATGACGGCACGCTGCTGCTGGTCACGCACGATCGGCGCATGCTCCAGACGGTGAATACCGACCGGAGCTGGCAGGTGGAGGGCGGGCAGGTGCGGGAGGGCTGAGGCTCACGGCCCACAGCTCCTGCGACGCAAAAGGTGCCAGCTCGGCGGCACCTTTATCGTCGCGGGCAGGTCGCTGCCGAGTCTCTCGCTGCCGAGTCTCTCGACCGCGGTGGGGATGCGTCGGCTTCAGGCCGCCAGGACGGTGCATCTCGTCGACTGGTCGGACCGACGCCGTCCGGTGGCCGTGACCACGCCTGGGGAACCCATGCCCGCGGAACTCGTGGCGGCAGAGCTCCTGCCCGGCGAGCTCGTGACGGCAGAGCTCCTGCCCGGCGAGCTCGTGCCCGGCGAGCTCGTGCCCGGCGAGCTCGTGCCCGGCGAGCTCGTGCGCGGCGGACCGTGTGTGCTGGGGGAATGAGTCCGAAATGTTATGACGTGACCCAGCGGAAACAGGGGGGCGCAGCAGAGGAACCGTGATGTGATCGACTATCACTGACGAGGCGGTCAGGGAAATGCGGTGAGGAAGCTGCTGAAGGACCTGACCGTTCCCCTCGTTCCTGCATGACCCACTGAGGAGAAGACCCATGAGGATCGGACGACGGACATTCGCCACGCTGGGCCCCATCGCGGCGCTCGGACTGCTCGCCGCCTGCGGGAGCGAGGACGAGGGCGGCACCGGCGGAGGAGGCGGTGAGGGTGACTTCGTCACCGATCTGACCTTCGGTACCGGCGGCACCGGTGGTGTGTACTACCCGCTCGGCGGCGAGTACGCCACCATCTACGAGGACAACATCGAGGGGCTGACGGTGAACTACACCGACAGCGGTGCCTCGGTGGAGAACATCGGCATGATCTTCCAGGAGGAGTGGCAGCTCGGGATCGTCCAGAGCGACACCGCCCAGACCGCCGTCACCGGCACCGGGGAGTTCGAGGGTGCCAAGGTCGACAACATCGGCTGGATCGCAGCCCTCTATCCCGAGGCCGCGCACATCGTGACACTCGCGGGCAACGGGCTCGAGAGCCCGGCGGACCTCAAGGGCAAGCGGATCGCCGTCGGCGACGTGGGATCCGGGACACGCGCCGTCTCCGACGCGATCCTCAGCGTCTACGGGATCGAAGAAGGCGATTACGAGGCGTTCGAGCAGGACTTCGCCAGCTCGCTGGACCTCCTTCGCGACAACAACATCGATGCCTCTGTGTTCGTGGTGGGCACTCCGACGGGCTCCCTCGGCGACCTGGCGGCGACCAATGACGTGCAGCTCGTCTCGATGGACCAGGACAAGGCCGAGGAGGTGGCGAGCGAGAGCTCCTTCGACGTCTACACGATCGAGCCCGATGCGTACGACTTCCTGGAGGAGCCCGTGGTCACCCTGTCCGTGGCCGCCACGTTGATCGCCTCGATGACCCAGGTGAGCCCCGAGGTCGGCTACGACATCACGGCCGCCACCTTCGAGCACGCCGGTGAGATCACCCTGCCCCAGGGCGGTCTGATCAACCACGACTTCGCGCTCTCGGGTCAGGGCGACGTGCCGCTGCACCCGGGCGCCGAGAAGTACTACAAGGAACAGGGACTCCTCTGAGATGAGCTCGGCAGACCACGAGAAGGAGCCGCGGTCCACGGAGCCGGCGACCGCCCCCGCCGAGGTGGCTGACGCCGAGAAGAATGCGCAGGAGGTGCTTCGCGAGCACGACACCGCCAGCCGGTTCCGCATGAACCTCGGGGTGTGGGCATGGGGAGTGGGCGGCCTGTCGGTCGCCCTCACCCTGTTCCACCTCTACACCGGTCTGTTCGGATCTCGTCCTTCGCTGATCCAGGGGGCTATCCACCTCGGCGGTGCGACGTCGATCATCTTCCTGCTGTATCCGGCCAGCAAACGGCTCTCCCTGACCCGGCGCGGCGTGCCCTGGTACGACCTGATCCTCGCCGTGGTCGCGTTGGCGGTGAACCTCTTCATCGTCGTCGATTACGACCACCTGACCAGCAATATGGTGCAGATCCTGGGGTTCCGCGACCTCGACTACGTGATCGCGACCCTGGGCATCGTGCTGGTCCTGGAGGCCACCCGGCGCTGTGTCGGGCTTCCGATCGTGCTGATCGCCCTGGCGGCGATCGGCTACGCCGTGCTCATCGTCGGGCAGTCGTGGGAGAACTACGTCGTCGGCACCTTCTTCACGGCGCGGTCCGGCATCTTCGGCACGCCCATCCAAGTCTCCTCGACCTTCATCTTCTTGTTCCTGTTGTTTGCCGTCGTGCTGATCCGCACCAACATCGGAGCATTCTTCAACGACCTGGCCTTCCGTGCGACGGGCCGTTTCACCGGTGGTCCCGCGAAGGCGGCCGTGGCGGCCAGCGGATTGCAGGGCATGATCTCGGGGTCGTCGGTGGCCAACACCGTCGCCTCGGGCTCGTTCACGATTCCGATCATGAAGAAGGCCGGTTTCAAGCCTCACTTCGCGGCGGCGACCGAGGCGACAGCCTCCACCGGCGGCCAGATCATGCCGCCGATCATGGGCGCGGCCGCGTTCATCATGGCCGAGTACACCGGGATCCCGTACAACGAGATCATCATCATCGCCATCATCCCGGCGGCTCTGTACTTCCTCGGCGCATTCCTCTCGGTGCACTTCGAGGCCAAGCGCACCGGGATCAAGGGCCTGCCCGTCTCCGAGCTGCCCACGTGGAAGTCGTTGATCACGCGGATCGACCTGATCCTGCCCCTGATCGTCATCGTCTACATGATGCTGTCCGGGTTCTCTCCAGCGCGCGCCGCCCTCTGGGGGATCGGCGTCGCCTTCGTGCTGAGCTTCGCGCGCAAGTCCACGCGACTCTCGTTCACCGGGATCATCAAGACCCTCGAGGCGGCCGCGCGCACCGCGCTCCCCGTGATCGCGGCCTGCGCCACGGCAGGCATCGTCGCAGGCACCGTGACCGGAACCGGCCTGGGCGGGCGCCTCGGCAACGCCGTCATCGACCTCGCGCAGGGGAACTTCCTGCTGGTGCTGTTCTTCACGATGATCGTCAGCCTGGTGCTGGGCATGGGCCTGCCTACCACCGCCAACTACGTGGTCACCGCGACCGTCGCCGCACCGATCCTCTACAACAACTTCGACGTCCCCCTGATCTCGGCGCACATGTTCGTCTTCTTCTTCGGCATCCTGGCCGACATCACGCCGCCGGTGTGTCTCGCGGCCTATGCGGGGTCCGGCATCGCGAACTCGAACCCGCTGAAGACCGGTGTGACGGCACTGAAGCTGGCGATCGCCGGCTTCCTCATCCCGTTCGTGTTCGTCCTCGAACCGGCGCTGCTGCTCGAGGGGACCATCGGCGAGCTGATCCCGGCTCTGATCACCGTGATCCTCGGGATGACAGCGATCGCCGGAGGTTTGGCGGGGTTCCTCGTGGCCCGGGGGAGAGCGCTGGACCGCACCTTGCTGATCGTAGGGGGTGTGCTGATGGTGTATCCCTCGATCGCGGTATCTGCGGTGGGCTTCGTGCTCGCAGCCATCGCCGTGGTGCTCCAGCTGGTCCGGCGCCGAGCCGATTCGGAGACCCCGGGGCCGGCGGTGGCCACCGCCTGACCGCGGAGCTGCCCGGGATCCGACGGCATCGGATCCCGGGCGACTTCCTGTCGCAGCGGACCGCATCGCAGAGGGCCACGTTCGGGCGATGTCGCCGCCGACGTGACGGACTGCATGCGCGCAGCTCCCGCGACGCAAAAGGTTCCAACTTGGCGGCACCTTTGTCGTCACGGGCAGGGTTTTCGCGGGCTGGGTCTCACGGGCAGGGTTATCGCGGGCAGGGTCAGTGCCGGGTCCGGTTGCGGGGGTGCTGCTTCGCGGTGCGCTCGTTGCCGTGCTGGTAGTTCCCGGTCCAGCGGGCCATGGCCCCCTGCGGATCGCCCGCCGCCTCGTCGAGGAACTGCTCCGCACGCCTCCCGCGCAGCACGGCGGCCACCGTGCCGTGATGGGTGATCACCACGGCGCCGTCGCGACGCGTCGCGTACTCGAATCCCTGTGCCTGCCCCATGTTCACAGCGTGGCCGGGTCCCTGCCCAGGGTCAAAGGAATTCTCTGCGGCGGGGTCGGCACGGTCGGCACGGTCGGTGCGGGTGCGGGTGCGGGTGCGGGTGCTGGTGCTGGTGCTGGTGCTGGTGCTGGGGCGAGTGCGAGTGCGAGTGCGAGTGCCGGTGCCGGTGGCTGCGGCGATGGCGATGGCGATGGCGATGGCGATGGTGGGCGCTGGGCTCCGGGCCACCGATTCCCCTGATTCGTGACGTGGGTGGGACGTTCTCGTGGAATGGATCGGCGCGTCGCTTCGGGGCGTTGACCGTTCGGCTGGGCGCTGGGCGCTGGGCGTTGGGCGCTGGGCGCTGGGTGCCGACGGCGGTGGCGCGTGACGGGCAAATGTGCCGATGCCGATGCCGGTGCCGATGCCGATGCCGATGCCGAGGGCGGTGGCGTGGTCGGTGGCGCGGGCGGTGGTGGGCGATGGGCCCCTGGCCGCCGATTCCCCTGATTCGTGACGTGGGTGGGACGTTCTCGTGGAGTGGATCGGCGCGTCGGTCGGGGGTGTCACCTCGGCGCCCTACGACGACCGCGCCAGGTTCGTCATGACGCACAGCCCAACAGGAGGCGGCTCACTGGCAACGGCGCGCTGACCTGCAGTGTTCGGCATTTCGTTGCGGTAGGCACACAGCAGTTCGGGGCCATCGAGTGGACATCTGCTGGACGTTCAGCGTTCGGCAGAACGGTACAGAAGTGACCGCCAGGCTCCCTAGCGTGCGGGCGTCCGCGACTCCTCCCTACCTCAGGAGCCCCCTGTGCCCTCCTCTTGGCGCACCCTGTCCCTCACCCTCGCCGCCGCTGTGGCCGTCGGCATGACCCCCGTGGTCTCCGCGGCCGCTCCGGCACTCCCGTCGGCCCCCTTCGTCGCACCGGCCGAGCCCGGGACCGCCGGCGCTGCACCGGCCGAGCCCGGGACCGCCGGCGCGGCACCGCAGCGCGCGCCGCTGCCCGAACCGGCCGTCGAGGCACCCACCCCGGACGTGCTCGACGTCGACCTCGCCTCCGGTTCGACCGCGGACAGCGCGCAGGACCGCACCGTCACCGGATTCGGCGCCGCTCCCGAGATCGCCGCGGACACTGCTCTGGGACGGAAGGTCGCCGCCTTCGACGGCACCAATGCCCTGCGCTATGACTACGCCGACGGCTTCGACACCACCTCGAAGGCCCTCACCCTGGAGTGCACCGTCCGCTTCGACGGCGGCCTGAGCGACGGCGAGTCCGAGGGGACCGGGAACTTCTGCGGTGCCAAGGAGGCGGGCGGCTACTCGCTGACCGCGTACGGGTCCACGCTGAAGATGGTGGTCAACGTGGACGGCACCTACTACGGCACCGGGGTGGAGGTCCAGGAAGGGGTCTGGTACCACGCGACCGGTGTCTGGGACGGGAAGACCGTCGCCCTCTATCTCAACGGGGAGAAGGTCGCCGAGACCCCCACGAAGGGCAGCTCGATCACCCCGCCGAAGGAGAGCGCGCGTCAGTTCTTCCTCGGCGCGGATACCAACAGCAGCGGGAATCCTCAGTTCCACGGCACCACCTCCCTCGCCACAGCCGGCATCTACAGCCGGGCGCTGAACGCCGACGAGATCACCGCACGGTACGCGCAGACCTTCGCGGACCGCGCTGAGGGAGACGTCACGTTCGAGCTGGGCAGCCCGGTCCCGGACGCGCAGCTCACCGCCCCCACGGTCCTTGCCGGTGCGGTCGGGAACGAGGAGCTGCTGGCCGCTCCGCTCTCGTTCACGCTCGACGGGGAGAGCGTCGCCCTCGGTGACGAGATCGGCCAGGGCCTGCGCGAGGGTGAGCACACCATCGCCTATACGGGCACCGACGCCTTCGGCGGCGAGGTCTCCGGGTCGAGCACCTTCACCTCCGCCTCGATCCCCACGGCCGGCGGCGCCACCCAGGAGTACGCCGACGGCAGCGCCCAGCTGTCGGCCCGTGCCGAGCACCCGAGCGGCGGGGACCTGCACACCTCCTTCCTCGAGGGCGAGGTGACCACGGCGACGAACGTCGAGCAGGGCGTCATCGACCCCGCCGTCATCGCCGCCGACGGCACCGTCGCCGGGGACGTCGAGCTGCAGGACGCCGCCGCGGTCGAGGACGCACTGGACCCGGCCGACGACCAGCTCCTCGACGCACCGGTCAGCGAGCAGGTCCCCGCGCTGCGCACCGACATCCCGTTCACCACCGAGGGTCAGGACGTCCTGTGGCAGGGACAGGTCGACCCCTCCCGCGAGGTGCGCCTGCTGCTGCTGAACACCGAGACCGGCAGCTACGAGGTGGCCGACACCGCCCGCGGCGACGGCGAGGGCCAGGTCGAGCTGAGCGCGTCGGCCGCCGCGCACCACGACTCGGGCGGGACCATCAAGGCGCTCGTGCTGGGCACCGATCCCTTCGCCGATGACCTCGACGAGCCGATCCGCGACGGCTTCGAGGACCCGGACAGCTTCGACTTCTCCCTCATGCACATCACCGACACCCAGTACCTCTCCGAGGGTGCCGCGGGGCGTCCCTCGACGACGGAGCGGGAGGTCTGGGCCGAGGCGTACGAGGGCTCCTACCGGTGGGTCGCCGAGCACGGCGAGGAGCACAAGCTCGCCTACGTGGCCCATACCGGGGACGTCATCGAGAACTGGAACACGAACGCCGAGCACCGCGGTGTCGCGATCCGGGAGTTCGAGTTCGCCTCCGAGACGCAGGAGATCCTCGAGGACACCGGCATCCCGCACTCGGTGATCCCGGGCAACCACGACAACCGCGGCGGCAACGATGTGGGCCCCGACAGCCTCTACAACGACTACTTCGGGCCTGAACGGTACGAGGCGCTCGCGCAGACGGACTCCTGGAAGGAGGCCGGGGCGGAGTACCACCCGTGGAAGCCCGGCGACAACCAGAACAGCTACAACCTGTTCACCGCCGCGGGCCGCGACTTCATCGCCATCAACCTCGGCTACTCGGTCACGGAGGAGGAGACGGCCTGGGCGAGCGAGATCCTGGACCAGTACCCCACGCGCAACGCCATCATCCTCACCCACGCGTACAACAAGCCCAGCGACGCGGCCGACGGTCGCGGCGGCTCGTTCTCGAAGGATGGGCAGATCATCCGCGAGCAGCTCCTGGCCGAGCACCCCAACATCGCACTGGTGCTGTCCGGGCATGAGCACGGGGTGAGCATCAGCGTGCGCAAGGACGTCGGCACCCCCGGCAACAACGTGGTCGAGCTGCTCGCCGACTACCAGTTCTACGAGGTCAGCGCGGAGCAGATGGGGCTGGACGGGATGCGCGGCTATGACGCGGACACCGGCCTGCAGTTCGGGGCCTCCTTCTTCCGCCTGCTCCAGTTCGACCTGGACCGCGGCGAAGTCGCGGTGGACACCTACTCGGCGCAGCTCGACGAGTTCGGCGCCACCGAGTACGACACCAAGGGCCGCTACGACGGGCACGAGGACGACTTCCGCCTGCCCGTGCAGTTCGAGGGCCGCACCACGACCTTCCGGACCGACACCGTGATGGGTCTGACCCCGAGCGACCGGCTGATCGGCGAGGCCACGCACGCCTCCGGAGAGCCGGCGACGGCCGCCTGGGACGGACTCGACGAGGGCGCCCCGTACGGCTGGTACGCCATCACCCAGGACGCCTCGCGGGCGATCGATCCGAAGGAGCTGCGCACGGCAGCCCTCGCCGCCGGAGCCGGGACGGGGCCCGACGGGACAGCGGCCGACGGGACGGACGGGATCGTCCAGTCCAGCGTCTTCACCGCCACGGAAACGGGTGGCGCGACCCCCTGAGAGGATCACCGCGCCAGCAGGGCGCCCGGCCGGGTTCAGGCCGGGCGCCCTGCTGCGTCCGAGCTTCCGTCGGGCCGTGTCCAGCAGGCCCACGGCTAGAGTGGGTGGTCGGGTAGGGCCGACTGTCCCTCCTGATCAGTCCTCGTCGGGTGCGTTCGATCGTGCCGGCCCGCTGAACGAGCCGTCGGCCGCCCGGATCCCTGACCCCAGCCTGAACGGAGTTCCATCGTGAAGACCGAGGACGAGCCGCCCACTCCCGGAGAACGACCCTCTCCCGGAGAACGACCCGCTCCCGGGACGCGGCCGGGCCGGCGCGGCGGCGAGCTCTTGCGAAGCATCGACTACGCGCGACCGAAGTACCCCCATGACATCCATCCGGCTCTCGTGCCGGGCATCGCCATCGACGACCAGCGTCGCCGCTACAGCGTGGACAAGCTCGTCTTCGGTGTCGCCGGGGTCCTCACGGTGGCCTTCGTGATCTGGGGGATCGTCGATCCCGCGGGCGTGGGCGAGGTCGCGGACATCGCCTACGGCTGGACCATGGCTCATCTCGGGTGGCTGTTCAACGCGGTCGCCACGGTGGTGCTGGTCGCCCTGCTGATCCTGGCTTTCTCCCGGTACGGGAAGATCCCGCTGGGCAAGGACGGGGAGAAGCCGGAGTTCTCCACCTTCTCCTGGGTCGCGATGCTGTTCGCCGCCGGCCTCGGTATCGGTGTGATGTTCTGGGGGCCCTCCGAGCCGCTGACGTACTTCATCACCCCGCCGCCGCTCACGAACGATCCCGAATCAGTCGAAGCCCTGCATCAGGCGCTCGCGCAGACGTATTACCACTGGGGCTTCCATGCCTGGGCGATGTACGCCCTGGTGGGCGGTGCCGTGGCCTACGCCGCGTATCGGCGCGGGCGCTCCCTGCTGATGTCCTCGATCTTCGAGCGCCTGTTCGGCAAGCGGCTCACCGAGGGCTGGGCCGGCCAGCTGGTGGACATCTTCGCGATCATCGCGACCCTGTTCGGCACCGCCGCCGCACTCGGGATCGCCGTGCTGCAGATCGGTCAGGGCGTGGTGATCGTCTCCGGTGCCTCGGAGCTGACCAACACCGCGATGATCCTGATCATCGCGGTCCTCTCGGTCGGCTTCGTGATCTCGGCCGTCTCCGGGGTCTCGCGCGGCATCCGCTACCTCTCGAACATCAACATCGTGCTCACGATCGGCTTCGCCGGGATGCTGTTCATCCTCGGCCCGACGCTGTTCCTGCTGAACCTGCTGCCCTCGGGCGTCATGCAGTACATCGGCTCCCTCTTCGAGATGATGGCGCGTTCGGCCTCCTGGGGTTCGGACACGCTGGAGTTCCAGTCCGCCTGGACCGTCTACTACTGGGCCTGGTGGATCTCCTGGTCGCCCTTCGTGGGCATCTTCATCGCCCGCATCTCCCGGGGTCGCACGATCCGCCAGTTCCTGCTCGGCGTCATCCTCATCCCCTCCTCGCTGCTGTTCGTGGCCTACGGGATCATGGGTGGCACCGCGATCTCCATGTATCGCGACGGGAAGCTGGGCGAGATGGACTCGGTGAAGCCGGCGGAGGTGCTGTTCTCGATGGTGGCGAACCTGCCCTTCTCCGGGTTCCTTCCGATCCTGATCATGGCGATCCTGGCGATCTTCTTCGTCACCGCAGCAGATTCCGCCTCCGTGGTGATGGGCATCCTCACCACGCGGGGAAGTCAGAACCCGCCCAAGCTGATCGTCGTGTTCTGGGGCATCGTGATGGGCGGGATCGCCGTGGTCATGCTGCTGCTGGGCGGCGACACCGCCCTGGAGGGGCTGCAGTCGCTGGTGATCATCACGGCGGTGCCCTTCGCCCTGGTCATGCTGCTGATCATCGTGGCCTGGGTCCGTGAGCTGCGCAGTGATCCGCACACCCTGCGCCAGGAGTATGCCGAGGCCGCCGTGAGCAACGCCGTCGTGGACGGCGTGGACCGGTACGACGACGACTTCCGGCTGGAGGTCGTCAAGGCCGAGCCGGGCGAGGGCGCCGGCGCCGGGGTCGACTCCACGCACGCCGACTACACCGACTGGTACCAGCGCACCGACGAGGACGGCGAACCCGTGGGCTTCGACTTCGCGACCGGCGAATGGGCCGACGGCTGGGAGCCGGAGACCGACGACACGACCGCGGACGACACCGACGACACCGACCGCACCGGCCCCGACGGGGCCGAGCAGAACGGAGCACGGTCATGAGACCCAACATCGTGATCATCCAAGCTGACCAGATGGCGGCGCAGGCGCTCGGCGCCTACGGGGACGACGCCGCCCGCACCCCCCATATGGACGCCCTGGCCGCGGACGGCGCAGTGTTCGACCGGGCCTACTGCACCACCCCGCTGTGCGCCCCCTCGCGGGCGTCGATGATGACCGGGCGCATGCCCTCGGACCTCGGCTGCTACGACAACGGCGACGACTTCGCCGCCTCGACCCCGACGTTCGCCCACCACCTGCGCGCCGCCGGGTATCACACGGCACTGGTGGGCCGGATGCACTTCATCGGTCCCGACCAGCACCACGGCTTCGAGCAGCGCCTGACCACCGACGTCTACCCGGCGGATCTGGACATGGTCCCGGATTGGCAGCGGGACCCGGCCGACCGCCTGCAGTGGTACCACGACGCCGACACCGTCCACACGGCCGGGGTCTCCCAGGCAACGGTCCAGCAGGACTTCGATGACGAGGTGGGCTTCCGGACCCTGCGCCACCTCAACGACCGGGTGCGGGCGAACCGCGCCGCCGGCGAGGACATCCCCTTCCTCATGGTCACCAGCTTCATCCACCCCCATGACCCGTACGAGCCGCCGCGCGAGCACTGGGACCGCTTCGCAGAGGGCGACATCCCCGCCCCGAAGCACCCGGAGGTGCCCGACGCCTCCCAGGACCCGCACACCCACCGTCTGCGGGCGATGAGCGGCTTCGACCAGCGGGAGACCACCGCCGCAGAGGTGGCCCGTGCCCGTCGCTCCTACTACGCGGCCGTCAGCTACATCGACGACCACGTGGGACGGATCCAGGAGCGGCTGGAGTCACTGGGGCTGCTGGAGAACACGGTCATCGTGGTCACCAGCGACCACGGCGACATGCTGGGGGAGAAGGGCCTGTGGTACAAGATGTCGCCCTATGAGGAGTCCGCGCGCGTGCCGCTGATCCTCCACGGTCCGGAGCACCTGGTCGAGCGCGGGCGCTATGCGAACCCCGTCTCCCTGCTGGACCTGATGCCGACCCTGCTCGAGCTGGCAGGCGCCCCGGAGGAGGCCGCCGCGCCCGTCGCCGAGGGTGCCTCACCAGGGTCCAGCGCTGCCGAGACCCGGCGCGGGCTCTCGCTGCTGGAATCCGCACGCCGGGAGGCGAGCGGCGCGGCCGGCCCCGAGGACCGCGGCATCCTCATGGAGTACCTCGCCGAGGGCACTCTTCGCCCCCAGGTGACCCTGGTGCGCGGGCAGTACAAGTACGTGATCTGCCCCGGTGACCCCGACCAGCTGTTCGACCTGGTCGCCGATCCTCACGAGCTGCGCAATGTCGCCGCCGACGCCGAGCACGCTGACCTCGTCGGCAGCCTGCGCGAGGAGCTCATGGCGCAGTACGGCCTGGACACCCTCGAGGAGGACATCCTGGCCAGCCAGGCTCGCCGCCGCCTGGTCGCCATGGCGCTCCAGCAGGGCCGGGTGCGCCACTGGGACTACGAGCCCGACCCCGAGCAGCGCTATGTGCGCGGGGACTTCTGGTCGGCTCTGGCCTTCGGGCAGATCCGGGACGTGGAGCCCGTCGCGACGGAGCAGTAGCGATGACTGCTGCCGGAGCTCTCCGCCAGGAGCAGTCGAGCCGGCGCCATCGGCTTCGGCGCGGTCAGCTCGTGCACGGTCGGCTCCGGTGCCGTCAGCTCCGGCGCCAGGGCCCCATCCGGGCCTTGAGCGCCCAGAAGAGCATCCTCGACGTGGCGACCGGGCCGTAGCGGACCCCGTCGGCGTAGGGCTTGTCGGAGCGCAGCGTGGCGTCGGCTCCTCCATCGACGAAGACGATCTGCCCGGCCATGAAGGAGTTCTCCTCGCTGATCATCCAGGAGATGGCGTCGGCGATCGCCTGGACGGGACCCGGGAAGCCGAGCGGCTGGGGGAGCGCGGTGCTGAGCACCCGGTCCCGCGCAGAATCCTGCGGGGGATCGGCGCTCAGCGTCTCCCGGACCGTGTCGTTCTCGACGATCCCGGGAGCGATGACGTTCAGGACCACGCCGGTTCCCGCCCAGTCCTCGCCGGTCGCCGACTGGCGGACCCACCGGTTCAGGGCGATCTTCGAGGATCGATACAGCACGCCGCCGCGCCCGCTGGAGAGGAGCTGCTCCGCCGTGGCGACCGCCGCGGCCTCGTCGCCGCGCAGGCAGGCGCGGATGACGGCGTCGTCCCCGGCCGACAGGGACGCCGCCGAGGAGACCACGACGACGCGCGGGGTCGGCTTCTTGCGCAGTGACGTCCGCAGGCCTGCGAGCACGGCGAGGGTCCCGAAGTAGTTGACACGGACCGCCTCCGTCGAGGCAGTGGCGACCCCGGCGACCAGCGCCAGGCCGTCGATGCCGCCCGGCGCGAGCCGGAGGATCCCGTCGACGAGCTGATCGCGGCCCGCGTCGTCACCGAGGTCTGCGCGGACATCGACGTCCGGGCCGAGGCCGCAGCTGATCACCCGGGCCCCGCGCCGCCGCAGGGTGCTCGCGGTGAGCGCACCGATGCCGCTGTCAGCACCGGTGACGACGTAGGTCCGGCCCTCGTGGAGGGTCATGTCGGCTCCTGGTCCAGAGGTGCGCCCGCGGGATCGCAGGGCGTCCGTCTCCTGAGGCTACGCTCGGCCTCGCCCCGGCACCATGGCCGTCGTGCGGCCGCATAGTCCCCGCGGCAGCAGCCGCCCCACCCTGGCGTCAGGCACCACTGCTCGATACGTTGACCGTATGACAACGCGACGAGCACGGGCCGGAGCATTCACAGCGGGGGTGCTGTGCGCCAACAGCCTCCCGCACCTGGCCACGGCGGTGACCGGTCGCCGCCACCTCACACCGATCGGGGGCGCGCAGTCCGCGCCATGGATCAACGCGGCGTGGGGCACGGCCAATCTGCTCGCGGGCCTCGCTCTGGCGCGACGGGTCGCCGGGGGAGAGGGACGCTGGGACTCCCGCTTGGTCGCGTTCGACCTGGGCGCCGCCGCCTTCGCCACCTGGATGGCGAGCAGCGAGGCCGCGATGCGGGTGAACTGGCACGGGAAGGACGACCGGTGAGAGAGGCGCCGTCCCTCAGCTGAACGGGATGCCGCGCGGACCGAGATCCCGTGCTCGGCCCCTCCCGGAGGGATCAGGCCCGTCGGCTGCGGCGCAGCATCCAGAAGCCCGCGGCGAGGGCCGCGAGGGCGAGAGCGCCCGTGCCGGCGAGCTCCGTCCCGGTCTGGGCCAGCGACTGCTGTGGGTCAGTTCCGGAGCTGCTCGAAGCCGTCTCTGCGGGAGCTGAACCCGAGGAGTCCGTGCCGGCGTTCTCGCCGGTCGACGGGGACTCCCCGGAGTCGCCGCTGCGGCCGGGGTCTCCGTTGCTGTCAGTGGGCATCGACTCGTCCTCAGGGACGCCCGGGACGCCGCTGAGGTCTGTGTCGTCGACGGTCACCGGATCCTCGCCCGCGCCGTGACCGGGCTGCGGCTCCCCGCGGTCGATCGGGTCGAGCTCCCCACCGGTGACGGGGTCGGTCCCCCCACCCGTTCCCGGCTCCGTCTCCCCACCGGTTCCCGGCTCCGTCCCGTCGCCAGTCCCGGGCACCGTCTCGCCACCGGTCCCGGGATCCGTGTCCTCGCCCGTTCCCGGAGCCGCGTCGTCCTCGGGCGCGCAGTCGAGCCCGGTCAGCTCCGTGCCGCGCAGGGAATGACCGTCGGCGTTCGCGTCATCGGCGAAGAAGAGGCGCAGAGCCCCGTCGGTGCACGTCTCCCAGGGGGCGATCGCAACGCCCTCGTTGGCCAGGTTCTCCATCCCCGCGGGCCGGGCGTATCGCGGGGATGCGGTGACCTCATCGGCCCGCAGGTCGTAGGTGACCGACTCACCCTCGCAGGCCTCGTCGCAGAAGGCCCACAACGTGCCGGTGGCCTCCTGCAGATCCAGTGCCATCACCCCGTCGAAGGGGGAGGCGAGGGTGGCGACCAGCTCCGTGGAGCCGTCGCCCATGAGTGCCACGGCGTAGACGTCGCCCGTCGCTTCGAGCGCCACGAAGGCGTAGGCCTCCGCGCCCGCAGGGACCTCCCCGCCGAGGTTCTCCAGGTCGCTCGCAGAACCGACCTCGATGGCCTCCAGGCCGGCGTTGGCGTCGGTTGCAGGAAGCACGGAGGTCAGGTCCCACTCGGCCTCGGCGACCAGCTCGTCGGCGTCTGCACCCTCGGCCGGGTCGAAGCGCAGCACGGCATTGTGGCTGGTGCCGCCTTCGTCGTTGTCGCGCTCGATCGACTGGTAGAGCTTGCCATCAGGACCGTAGGAGATGCCTTCGCCGTCCGGGGTGCCTTCGCCGCCGGGGAAGCGGGCAGGGATCCCACCGGCGGGCCAGCCCTCGGAGCCGACGAAGGTGCCGCCCGCGCCCTCCACCAGGCGGGAGATCTGCCCGGCGTCGTTGGTGGACGCCCAGAGCACCATCTCGCCGTCGATCATCGCGGCGTCCAGGCCGGAGAGATCCTCGGCCCAGGTGTTCTCGCCATCCAGCACGGCGACCTCCCCAGAGGTCGGCAGCGCCGCAGCCGCTTCGGGCTCGATGCAGTCGTTCGCCCCTCCCGGGGTGGCACTGGCCTGCGTGACGAGCTCGCCCTCGCACAGGCCGAAGCTGGGGGAGACGTGCGCGGTCCAGGAGGCCTCGTCCAGCAGTGCACCGTCCGGAGCGAACAGGCGCGCCGCGTCCTCGCCGCCCAGGCCGAATCCGAGTTCCTCGCCGGTGACCAGGAGCAGGCCCCCGGCTTCGAGCGTGGTGCTTTCGGGGATCTCGTAGGCGTGGTCGTCCTCGGCGTCCTTGAGCATGTACCCGCCCAGGTCCGCCTGCTCGTCGCCGACGTTGCGCAGCTCGACGAAGTCCTCGCCCTGCGAGCTGATCTCGTGGATGACCACGGGGGCGGCGCAGTTGTTGGCGGCGCCCTTGCTGGTGATCGTGCTGAGCTCGAAGCCTCCGGCTGCGTCCGGGCAGCGCTGCAGGGACGGCGTCGCGTGGGTGTCCTCGGGCCAGTCGGCGGTGTCGACCAGCGTGCCGGCGGGGGAGAACAGGCGGGCCATGTCCCCCTTGCCCAGCCCGAAGCCCAGCTCGTCGCGATCCACGACCACGTACTGGCCGGGCTCGATGACGGTACCGCCGGCGAACACCGAGGGCTCCTTGGTGTCGTCGTCATCGAGCAGGTACCAGTCGGAGATATCCACGGCTTCGGCGCCGATGTTGGTCAGCTCCACCCAGTCGTCCGGTGTGCCGGCGTTGGAGACGACTTCGTTGATGACCACCGAGCCGTCACCCGGGACCGGCTCGGCCGGTTCCTGATCGGCGGGGTCCTCTGGGCCCAGGGGCGCGGAGTTCTCGGTGCCCTTGGTGGTCTCCGCGGACGTGACCAGTTCGCCGTCCACCACGATGTAGGTGGTCGCGGCGTGCCCGTCCCAGGCGACGGCGTCGACCTCGGTGGTGCCGTCGGGGAGGTACAGGCGCGCCTGATCGGCCTTGCCCAGGCCGAAGTCGAAGCCGCCGTCCCCGTCGGTCTCCTCGCCCTCGAGGACCAGACGCTCACCGGGGGCGATCGTGGTGCCCGCGGGGACGGTCCAGTCGCGGTCGTCCTTGTCGTCGCGCAGGAACCAGCCGGTCAGGTCCACCTCCTCGGCGCCGTTGTTGACCAGCTCGACCCAGTCGGCGCCGTCGCCGGAGGATTCGATCTCGCTGACGCGGATGTCGTCGATCGGTGCGGCGGAGGCCGAGGTGAGGCCGAGACCCAGACCGGCAGGGACAGCGAGCAGGGGAGCAGCGAGAGCGAGGGCGGAGGCTCGACGGGCAGTGCGGGGGCAGCGGCGCACGGGCGCTCCTCTGATCGGGGCATGACGGGGACCTCGATATCCGATCACCGCTGCATGAACGGCGCGGGACGCTCAGATGGCCGTCACCCGGCGGGGCGGCGTCATGAACCGGACACCCGCGTGCCGCGAGGACCCGCGTGTGAGAACCCGCATGCGACCCGAGGGAATGTCCGTGGAGGGTGAGGAGTTGTCCCGGATATGCGAGCACTCACCTACACCGAATACGGCGACCCCAGCACCCTGTCCGTGGGGGATGCCCCCATGCCGAAGGCCGCGCCCGGCGCTGTCGTGATCCGGGTGGAGCGGGTCTCTGTGAACCCCGTGGACTGGAAGGTGATGTCCGGCGGGCTGGACGGGCTCATCGAGACCATCTTCCCCGTGATCCCCGGCTGGGATGTGGCCGGTGTCGTCGAGTCCGTGGGGCCGGACACCCCGGAGTTCACGCCCGGTGACCGCGTCGCCTCCTACGGCCGCACCGACATCATCCACGGCGGCACCTATGCCGAGTTCGTGGCCCTGCCCGCCACCTCCGTGGCCGCCATCCCCGACGGGGTGGACGTCGACGCCGCCGCGGGGCTGCCGCTCGTGGGCCTGACCGCCCTGCGCAGCCTCGAGACCCTGGAGCTGACCGCAGACGACACGCTGCTGATCCATGCAGCGTCTGGCGGGGTCGGCTACCTCGCCGCGCAGCTGGCGCGCGCGATCGGCGCGACCGTGATCGGCACCGCCTCCGCCCAGAACCACGAGAAGCTGACAGCCATCGGCGTCACTCCGGTGGCCTACGGAGAGGGCCTGGTCGAGCGGGTCCGCGAGGTCGCGCCCGACGGCGTGAGCGCTGTCGCGGACTTCGTGGGCGGGGTCCGGGAGGACACGCTCGCCCTGCTCGCCGACGGTGGCCGGCACGTCTCGATCGCCGATCCCTCGGTCGAGGAGGTCGGCGGGCACTGGGTGTGGGTGCGTCCCGACGGCGCGCGGCTGAGCAGCCTGCTGGAGAAGGTCGCCGCCGGTGCGCTGCGGGTCGAGATCGACCGCACCTTCGCCCTCGCCGACACCGGTCAGGCCTTCGAGGTCAGCATGGCCGGCGCCGCGAACGGGAAGCTGCTCATCGACGTCACCCGCTGAGCCGCATGCGCTGAGAGCGCACCCTGATTCCGGGCACGGCAGTCAGTGGTTCTTTCCGAGAGATGGGAGACCACCGCTGACAGTCCGTCCACGTACGGGGTAGATGAAGGTGGGAGTGGGTGAGTACGTCCGCACTGAGCGGAACTTTCCGCCTCGTTCGGTCGTCCGGTTTGCGGTGGCACCCGAGTATGAGCTGTCCGACGGGGACTTCTTCGACTTGGCACGGACCGAAGAGGCGAAGAAGCCGTCGAAGTCGCAGCTCGCGATCGAGGCGCTGAAAGCAAGCATCCTCGAGGAGGCAGCCCGCGTGACCCGCGGCAACGAGGTCCGCTCCAAACTGTTCTCCGAGCGCATCAACGAACTCATGCTGAAGTACACCAACAAGCAGCTCACCGCCGCCGAGGTCATCGCCCGACTCATCGAGATGGCGCAGGAGGTCAGCCTCGAGACCGATCGCGGAAAGCAGTTCAGCCCGCCCCTCGGCACGGACGAGCTCGCGTTCTTCGACGTGGTCGCCCAGAACCCCTCGGCCATGGATGTCATGGGCGATGACGTGCTCGCCCAGATCGCCCGCGAACTGGTGGCGACCATGCAGCGCGACATCCGCACCGACTGGACGGTGCGCGATGACGTCAAGGCCAAGCTGCGCTCCTCCATCAAGCGACTGCTGCGGAAGTACAAGTACCCGCCGGACCAGCAGAAGGACGCGATCGTGAACGTCATGAGCCAGATGGAGTCGCTCGCTCCGCGGTACGCCGCAGAGCTCGAGTCCGAGAACGGAGCCACGCAGTGAACGGCAAGCAGGTGAGACTGTTCCTCGTCGATGGCAAGCCCGGCGGTCTGATGACCGCCGAGATCGGGAACTGGACAGGGCACGTGCTCCGGGGCAAGCGGCTCGAACTCGGCGAGATCCGAAAGCGCATCGAGGCCAGTCGCACCGGGATCTACATCCTGTTCGGCAGCAACGCCGAGGGTGACGACGTCGCCTACATCGGGGAGAGCGACAACGTCGGCAAACGCCTTGTCGATCATGACTCCAAGAAGGACTTCTGGGACGAGGTCACCATCATCACCTCGAAGGATGCGAACCTCACCAGTGCCCACGTCCGCTACCTCGAATCGCGGTTGGTGAGGATCGCCAAGACCGTCGGCCGGGTCTCCCTGGAGAACGTCCAAGGACCTACCGGCGGTGCCGAGCTCCCGGAGGCCGACGCCTCCGACATGGACTACTTCATCGAGCAGGTACGCATCCTGATGCCCGTTCTCGGCTACGACATCTTCCGCGGCCGCGCGGCATCGGTCCCTGAGCGACCGTCGAAGACTGCTGGGCAGGGAACACTCGGGCTGGAGGACATGGCAGTGGACAGCCCGCAGTTCCGGCTGAGAACGTCCAAGGGCATCGACGCCCAGGCGCAGGTCATCGACGGAGAGTTCACTGTGCTCGAGGGGTCAGTTGTCAGCGCTGCGATGCGCTCCTCCGGAAAGCAGTCGGAGTCGACGGCCAGGCAGTTCGAGAACCGCTCGCTGCAGCACGGAGAGTTGATGAAGAGCGCGGTGCCGCTCGAGAACGGCTCACTGGCGCGACTGACGAAGGACCTCGTCTATTCCTCGCCGTCGGCGGCAGCGTCGGTCGTGCTGGGACGAGCGACCTCCAACGGACGGATCGAGTGGGTCGCAGAGAGCGGCATGAGCTATGGCGCCTGGGAGGTGTCCCAGGCGGAGACGTGAAGTGAGCGTCAGGCTCGAAGGAACGGGACGGCTCATTGCGACGTCGTCCACATCTGCCCCCGTGAAGCGCCGCCAGTCCCTACCATGAGCAGCACGAGCTCCAGAGGGATTCGCGAGACGGGAGGCAACAGAGGATGGCTGTGTACCTCGACATCGCGCCCGATCTCCTTCGCTGGGCCGTCGAGCGAGCTGGTTGGGACGAGCAGACGGCGCTCCAGCGATTCCCCCAGCTCGATGACTGGACTGCCGGGGTACGGCAGCCGACTCTCAAGCAGCTGGAGAAGTTCGCGCACGCAACCCATGCGCCGTTCGGGCAGCTGTTCCTCCCCGAGCCGCCCATCGAGCCGTTGCCGATGCCGGACCTGCGCACGATCAAGGACGCGGCGGTCCGACGGCCCTCCGCCGATCTCCTGGACACGATCTACCTCTGCCAGGAACGGCAGGACTGGTACCGCGACTTCGCAGCGGAGAACGGCCTCGACCCTGTGGGCTACATCGGCTCTGTCAGTATCGAGGACGCTCCCGCGACGGTTGCGCACCGGATGCACGTACTCCTCGGTGACGCGAACCCTGGACATGCCGTGAGTAGCTGGTCGGCGACGTTCCGTCGACTGGTCGACCGCATCGAGGCCTCCGGTGCCCTCGTGATGGTGAGCGGGGTCGTCGGGGCGAACACTCATCGCGTGCTGGATCCTGGAGAATTCCGAGGTTTCGCCCTGGCAGACGAGATCGCACCGCTCGTCTACGTCAATGGTGCAGATACCAAAGCGGCCCAGATCTTCACCCTGATCCACGAGTTCGCGCATCTCTGGCTGGGTGGCAGCGCTCTCTCTGATGCGAATGTCGCTGAGCGCTCTGTGAACACGACGGAGCGCTGGTGCAACGATGTCGCTGCGGAATTCCTGGTGCCGGTCGACCTCCTGAGAGCGGAATACCGGGGCGATGCCTCCCCTGAAGCACTCGACGAGCTCGCTCGCCAGTTCTCCGTCAGCACGCTCGTCGTGCTGCGTCGCATAGCAGATGCAGGATTCTTGGCCTGGGCCGACTTCCGTGCGCGGTACATCGACGAAGAGCGTCGAGTCCTGGCCAAACTCGCCGAGGTGCGTGAGGCCGGCGGGGGAGGGAACTACTACAACACTCAGCCGCTGAGGCTGAGCCGGCAGTTCGCTCGATCGGTCATCGAGAGCACCCACGAGGGGAGCACCCGATACCGGGACGCCTATCAGCTCCTCGGCCTGACGAAGCACAGCACGTTCGAAGGGCTCGCAGACCAACTCGGGGCCCGTTGATGTACCTCGTCGACGCGAACATCTTGATCGAGGCGAAGAACAGGTACTACGCCTTCGACATCGCACCGGGGTTCTGGGAGTGGCTGGACCGGGCTCATCGGCAGGGTGTCACCTGCAGTATCGACTCCGTTCGTGACGAGCTCCTTCGCGGGGACGACGAGCTGACCGGATGGGCCGCTGCTCATCGAGACTTCTTCCGTCCCCTCGACCAACGGACCACGACTCATTTCGGTGCGCTCACGGCCTGGGTCACCGCGCAGGGATACCGGCCTTCCGCCATCAACGCGTTCACGGGAAAGGACGCTGACTTCCAGCTGATCGCTTTCGCGGTGGAGCACGGGTTCACCGTGGCGACGCATGAGAGGCCCAAGCCCAATGCGCGCAAGCGAGTGCTGATCCCGGACGTCTGTGTCGCCATGGGCGTTCCGACCGTCGACACCTTCGACATGATGCGTGCGACCGGTGCCAGCCTCCATCTCGCGTTGGCACCATTCGATGACGGAGCCCTCGTAGCACCTACTCTTCCAGGTCTCGAATGACGCTCGCAGGTGCCCGCGGTTCATCGCTGGCTTCGGCGCATTTCGTACTGGCTGGCGCGCAGATCGGGCACATCATCCGGGGGTGTCGGCCGGGCTGTTTCCGTGACGTCCTCGACTCGCCCCATCCAGGGCGGCGAGAACAATCGCGACGGCATCGTCGGGGGAGTCGGCGTCGAGGAGCGTCGGAGAGGGCTCGCCGGGCACTCCGATCACCCAGCGCGCGGCCGCCCCTTCGATGACCCTCGCGACGATGAGCATGCCAGCGCCGGGACGGCGAATACGCAGCAGCGGACGGTGCTCATCAGGGACCATCGCGTCGGCGAGCTCCGGCCGAGCCGAGACCAGACCGTGCTGAATCAGGTCGCGCTCGAGCCGGTCGCCGAACGAATCGGCCATATCAGGAGTGAGATGCATGGGTGTCCTTCAACAAGGGGGACGGTCCCGCGTGACGCCCTCATCGGGAGTGCTGCGGGCAGAAGATCGGTGGCTGCAGACAGATGAGCGGCGCACGATCTGATGATGCGACAGCGGGCGAAAGAACCCGGCTGCGACCGTTGATAAGTCTTGCTATCCCGGAAGATGGCATCAGATTGAGTGAGGACGCCGAAGCTGAGGTCAGCGCAGTGCTCGGCGGGAACACAGAAGCGCCCTGGACACCTCCACGGTGCCCAGGGCGCTCATCGGTGCAGGATCAGGCGCTCTGCATGTGCCGAATCAGCTCTGCTGCTCGCCGCGGATCAGCTCCGCCGCGCGCTCGCCGATCAGCATCGTGGTGATGTTGGGGTTCACGGCGACCAGCTGCGGCATGACCGAGCCGTCGACCACGCGCAGGCCCGTCACGCCCTTGACCCGCAGCTGCGGATCCAGGGGCGACATGTCGTCGTCCACCGCGCCCATCCGGCACGAGCCGGCGGGGTGGTAGACGGTGTTGTGGGTCGTGGAGACGTAGTCCGCGATCTCCTCGTCGCTCTGCACGTTCTCGCCGGGGAACAGCTCTCGGCCTCGGTAGGCGTCCATGCCGGGCTGCGAGACGATCTCGCGGGCCTTGCGGATACCGGCGACCGCCACGCGCATGTCGTGGCCCTCGGGATCGGTGAAGTACCGCGGATCGACCCGCGGCTTGTCGCGGTAGTCGATCGTGCGCAGGCGCACCGTGCCGCGCGAGCGGGCGTGGGTGACGTTCGGCGTGAGCGCGAAGGACTCCGGCGAGGTGGGGTAGCCCTGACGGCGGGTGTGCATGTCGAAGGGCACCGAACCGTAGTGCATCATCAGGTCCGGCAGGTCCAGGCCCTCCTGCGTGGGGGAGAAGATCCCGATCTCCCACCACTGCGTGGACTCGCGTGTCATCTTCTGGGTGGACTCCCAGGAGATCACGGCCTCGGGGTGGTCCTGCAGGTTCGAGCCGACACCGGGGGAGTCGACGCGCACCTCGATGCCCACCTCGCGCAGGTGATCCGCCGGGCCGATGCCCGAGAGCATCAGCAGCTTGGGGGAGTCGATCGCGCCGGCGGAGAGGATGACCTCGCGCCGAGCGTGCATGATCGAGGAGCGGTCGAAGGCGTTGTCGATGTACTCCACGCCCGTGGCCCGCTGCTCCTCGTCGAAGAGCACCCGCATGACCTGCAGACCGGTGAGGACGTGCAGGTTCTCCCGCTCCAGGTTCGGGTGCAGGTAGGACACGGACGAGGAGGCCCGCGTGCCGTCGGCCTGCCGGTTCACCTGGAACCAGTTCGCGCCGTTGACGACGGTCTCGAAGTCGTTGAACGTGGCCGTGGGGATGCCGGCCTGCTCGCAGGCCTCCAGCAGGGCGACGCCCACCGGATCCTCGGG
Organism: Brachybacterium tyrofermentans; assembly: GCF_039526165.1. Lineage (NCBI taxonomy): Bacteria > Bacillati > Actinomycetota > Actinomycetes > Micrococcales > Dermabacteraceae > Brachybacterium > Brachybacterium tyrofermentans. The sequence continues at coordinate 117,115 of NZ_BAAAIR010000033.1, read as the reverse complement.
CGGCACGTCCATGAGGTGCACGGGACCGTCGGTGCCGTGGCCCTCGCCGGTGCGGGACATGTTCGTCTCGAGCCGCGCGATCAGCGGCATGATCGTCTCGGCGTTCCAGCCCTCGGCACCGAGCTGCTCCCACTGGTCCATGTCCTCCGCCGGCGGATGGAAGGCGATGCACGAGTTGTGGGAGGAGCAGCCGCCCAGCACCTTCGCGCGCGCATGGCGCATGAAGGAGTTGCCGTTCTCCTGCGGCTCGATCGGGTAGTCCCAGTCCAGCCCGCCCTCGAGCAGCTCGGGCCAGCGCTTGAGCTGCAGCACCTCCTGGTGCTCGAGGTCCGACGGGCCGGCCTCGAGGAGGGCGACGTCGATGCTCGCGTCCTCGCTGAGGCGTGAGGCCAGCGCGGCGCCGGCGGAGCCGCCGCCGACGACGACATAGTCGAATTCGGAGAGAGGGTTCTCGGAGGTGAGGTCATCGGTGGTCATGTCTTCAGCTTCCTGTCGACGGAGGGGACGGAGGTGGGCGCCCGCGAGCGGGAAGACCGCTCGCGGCGGCGGCCGGGAGAGCGAAAGCGCCGCCCGGGACCACGAGGTGCGGCCCCGGGCGAGGGGCTGGTCAGCCCTTGCGGGGGAACCAGCCGGTCACGGCCGGTTCGGTGTTCTCATAGATGTGCTTGGACTCGGTGTACTCCTCGAGACCGGTGGGGCCCAGCTCGCGGCCCACGCCGGACATCTTGAAGCCGCCCCACTCCGCCTGCGGCAGGTAGGGGTGGAAGTCGTTGATCCAGATGGTGCCGTGGCGCAGCCGCCGCGAGACCCGGTTCGCGATCCCGGAGTTCGAGGTCCACACCGCGCCGGCCAGGCCGTACTCGGTGTTGTTGGCGATCGCGATCGCCTCCTCCTCGGTGGAGAAGGTCTCGACCGTGATGACGGGGCCGAAGCCCTCCTCGACCACGGCGGGGTTCTCCGCGGTGCACCGGTCCAGGATGGTCGGCGCGTAGAAGTAGCCCTGCTCGAGCTCCGCGCCGCCCCAGTGGTTGCCCGTGCGCAGCCGGCCCCCGGCCTCGATGCCGCGCTTCACGTAGTCGGTGACCTTGTCGCGGTGCTCCTTCGAGATCAGGGGCCCGGTCTCGGCCTTCTCGTCCAGGGGGCCGCCCATGACGATGCCCTCGGCGCGGGCCACCAGGTCATCGACGAACTGCTCGGCGATCGTGTCCTGCAGGATCAGGCGCGTGCCAGCGGAGCAGAGCAGACCGGAGTCCATGAAGGCGGCGTTCAGCGCATTGTCGAGCGCGGCCTCGTAGTCGGCGTCGGCGAAGATCACGTTGGGGTTCTTCCCGCCGAGCTCGAGGGCGACCTTCTTGATGCTCTCGGCGGCAGAGGCGGCGATCTTCCGGCCGGTGACCAGGCCGCCGGTGAAGGAGACCAGGTCGATCTCCGGGTGCGAGGACAGCGGGGCGCCGACCACGGCGCCGGAGCCGAGCACCAGGTTCGCCACCCCGGCGGGCAGGCCCAGCTTGTCCATCACGTCCACGATCAGGATCGTGGTGTGCGGGGTGAGCTCCGCGGGCTTGATGATGAAGGAGTTGCCGGCGGCCAGGGCCGGGGCGATCTTCCATGCGGCCTGCAGCAGCGGGAAGTTCCAGGGCGTGATCATGCCGCACACGCCGATCGGCTCGTGCACCACGCGCGAGATCACGCTGTCGTCCCCGGCGTCGACCAGGCGGCCCGGGTTCTGGCCCGCGACCTTCCCGAAGTAGCGGAAGCAGGCGGTGATGTCGTCCATGTCGCCCTCGGCCTCGACCAGGCGCTTGCCGGTGTCGAAGGCCTCGGCGCGGGCGAACTCCGCCTTGCGCTCCTGGAGCTGGTCGGCGACCTGCAGCAGGAAGTCGCCGCGCTCGGAGGCCGGCTTGTCGGCCCACACGCGGGACTCGAAGGCCGCACGGGCCGCGAGGATCGCGCGGTCGACGTCCTCGGCGCTCGCCTCGGAGACGACGCCGACCTCGGACTGGTCCGCGGGGCAGATGACGGTGCGGGTCTCGCCGGTGGACGAGGGCACCCACTTCCCGTCGATGAACAGGGTGGCGATGCTGTCAGTCATTGCTCTCCTTCGTGGTCTTCGTCGTCGTGGTCGTCGTCCCGGGCTCGTCGGTGACGGGTGTGGGATCGGTCGGGTGATCGTGCGTGTTCGTCGGATCGTGCTGATCAGAGTGGTCGATCTGATCCGTGTCGAGCCAGGTGTCGGGTGCGCTGACCGCGATGGTGCCGGTCGCGGTGCCGATCTCCTGGCTCATGGTGAGGTACATGATGTGGGCATCGTAGGAGTCCAGGACGTCGGATATGACCTGATCCTTGGTGTACCCCATGATGTCGCGGCCGCGGGAGCCCAGCATCGAGAAGATCTCGAGGCGGAAGTAGACGTCGCGCACGGTGGCGAGGTTCGCGGCGAAGCTCGGCACCGAGTAGGCGACGGGATAGGCCTGGTACTTGAAGTCCTCCGCGTCGGGGAAGGTGACCACCAGGTCCACGAACGGGACCGTGCTGTCGGGGTGGTCACCGCGGTGGCAGGAGACGTCGGCACCGAGCTTGGTGAGCTCCGCGGCGACCTCCTCGATGGCGGGCGCGGCGACGGTCTCCACGAAGCTGCGGGCCTTCTCCTCGTCCGCGTAGGACATGCGATGGGACAGGCGCTGGCGCCAGGATCCACGATCGCCCCCGTCGGCCTCCCGCACGCGGCTGGTGAGCAGCGCGGGCAGTGCGGCCCGACGGGACTCGAGGTTCATGCTCTCCGTCTTCAGCACCTTCCACAGGCTGTACATGACCAGGTACAGCATCACCGACAGCGGCAGCCCGACCACCACGGTCGCGGCCTGCAGCGTGTAGACGCCGTTGATGAACAGCATCACCAGAGTCAGTGCGCCGGTGATCACGGCCCACACGATGCGCAGCCACGGCGGACCGTCCGAATCATTCATCGAGGCCTTGGACGTCATGTTCGCCATCACCAGCGAGCCGGAATCCGCCGAGGTGGTGTAGAAGAACAGACCTGTGAGCAGAGCGAGGGAGACGGTGAAGGTCGCCCCCGGGTACTGCTCGAGCAGGTTGAAGAAGCCGGATTCGGGCTGGTTCACGGCAAGATCGAGGAACTCTGCATCCCCGAAGAAGCTCAGGGCCGCGTTGCCGAAGATCGAGACCCACAGCAGGATGAAGGCGAAGGGGATCAGCAGCACGCCCACCACGAACTGGCGCAGCGTGCGGCCGCGGGAGATGCGCGCGAGGAACAGGCTCACGAAGGGCGCCCAGGCGATCCACCACGCCCAGAAGAACAGCGTCCAGTCGGCCATCCACTGATCGGAGGGGTAGTCGGTCGCCCCCTCGCTGTAGGCGAAGGTGTTCATCAGCATCGAGGGGAACCGCGAGAAGAAGTCGCCGATGTTCTGCACCAGGGCGTTGAGCAGCTCGTGCGTGCTGCCCGAGAACAGCACCCAGAGCATCAGCACCAGGGCCAGGATCACGTTGAGCTCGGAGAGCCGACGGATCCCCTTGTCCACGCCGGAGACGGTCGAGAGGATCGTGATGAACACGGCCAGCGCCATGAGCGCGATCTGCACCGCCATCGAGTTCGGGATGCCGAACAGGGCGGAGAGACCGAAGTTCAGGAACACGACGCCGATGCCGAGCGACACCGAGATGCCGAAGATGGTGCCGATCGTCGCGCCGATCTCGGCGACGTGGCCCACGGCGCCGTGGATCCGCTTGCCGAAGATCGGGGCCAGGGCAGAGCGGATCGACAGCGGCAGGTGATACCGATAGGCGAAGAGCCCGAAGGCCATTCCCATCAGCGCATACATCGCCCAGCCGGGGATCCCGTAGTGGAAGATCGTCCAGATCGTCGCCATCCGGGCGGCCTCGTCCGAGCCGGCAGGGACGTCCGGCGGGGTGAGGAAGTTCGTGGCCGGTCCGGAGATCCCGAAGAACATGAGGTCCACGCCGATGCCGGCCGCGAACAGCATGGCCGCCCACGTGAACATGTTGTACTTCGGCAGCGAATGGTCCGGACCCATCCGGGTCCCGCCCACCCTGGAGAAGGCGACGATCAGCACGAACACCACGACGATGCCGGCGGTGAGGACGTAGTACCAGCCGAAGTTGGTCGCGATCCAGGCCATCGATCCGAAGATGACGGTCTCGGCGGTGCTCGGCCAGATCGCTGCGAACAGCACGAACGCGACGATGATCGTGGCGGTGCCGATGAACACGGGCCAGTTGACGGCCGAATGGGTGCCCGCAGCGCCGGTGCCGGTCGGAGATCCCGCTCCGCTCCCGCCGGGGTCGTTCCCGGTGCCTGGGGATTCTGCGGGGCGAGGGGACTTGGCGGCCTCGGCCATCACGGTCCTTTCGATCGACGTGCGAGCGGAGCGGACCGGTTCGCGCGAGCGAGCAGGCCCGGCGGTGGGACGGTGTCGGCGGCCGATGACTCTCCACCGGGCCGCGGACAACTTAATACCCTAGGTTCACCGGTGGAAAGGGTCCACTGGACATCCAGCTGGGTGACACAACAGTCAGGGGGAACGCACGAGAATGCACGCCGTCGTCGGCGTGGTGGGCTCCAGCGGTATGGCTCCCAGAGTGCCGTGGTCGCGGCCCCGTGTCCAGAGGCAGGTCCGGGAGCATGGTGCGAGCCTTGTGGTGCGCCGGCACCGAGGTGAGGGCTCCGCGCCGGGCGGGCGCCGGGGGATGAGCGGATTCTCCTGCCGTGGATCCGGGATTGTCGCAGAGCGCGGGAGTTGCATTCGCAAGGTGATTCCTGCCGGTGGTGTCCGGGAATTCTCCGCGGTCCGTCGCGCGTTTCCGTCGCACAATTCATCTCCTCGCACGGCCGACGGCTGCGATCACGGGGCGGCATCATGGGCCCGATCATGTGGGCACAATGGAGCGTGACCAGGACGCCTTCCCGCCTCGCCGTACGAGCAGACAGTGCGATCTCCGGGCTCTCCCCAGGCTATTTCGCCCTGGTGATGGCGACCGGAATCCTGTCGGTCGCGTTGCATGAAGCCGGGCTCCTGGGTCCCTCACAGGTCGCGCTCGCGCTCGCCGTGGTGGCATACCTGGTGCTCGTGGCTCTCTTCGTGGCCCGCGCGATCCGCCACGGCCGACGGATGCTCGGCGATGCCAGGAATCCCGAGACGGCCTTCGGGTTCTTCACGGTCGTCGCCGCCACCGGGGTGCTGGCGGCCGGTCTTCAGGGCAATGGTCTGGGGGGCCTCTCCATCGGTCTGCTGATCGTGGCGGCCGCGATCTGGCTGGTGCTGGGCTATGTGCTGCCCTGGCAGGTGCTCATGATGCGGGACGGCGAGCCGATCCTCGCCCGCACCAACGGCACCTGGTTCATCTGGTCCGTGGCCTCGCAGTCCCTCGCCGTCGGCCTCTCCGGCCTGCATCCCACCACGCCGCGCCTCGCCGACCTGCTCGGCATCGCCACCGTGATGGCCTGGTCGGTGGGCACGATCCTCTACGTCGGGATCGCCGTGCTGGTGATCCTGCGGGTGGTGCACCACGGCATCACCCCGCAGCAGTTCGAGCCGCCGTACTGGGTGGCGATGGGTGCGCTGGCGATCTCCGTGGTCGCCGGGGCGAGCATCGTGGGCATGGGCTCGGTGCCGATGGTCGACGCCGCCCGGGGGCTCATCGGCGGCACCGTCGTCGTCTTCTGGTGCTTCGCGGCGTGGCTGGTGCCCCTGCTGGTCGGTGCCGGGATCTGGCGCCACCTGAACCATCGCATCCCGCTGCGCTACACCCCGGCCCTGTGGTCGATGGTGTTCCCGCTGGGCATGTTCGCCGTCGCCTCGATGCGGCTGGGGCGCGTGGAGCACATGCCGGCGGTCGAGACGATCGGGGCGGGGTTCCTCGTTGTCGCCCTGCTCGCCTGGCTGCTGGTCGCTGCGGGTCTCGCCGTGACGATCGGACGAGGGGCACGGCGTGGTCCCGTCGGACGCTGAGGTCCCGTCCCGATGGCGTCCCGTTCCGCTGACGACCGGTCGGCCGCCGACGCCCTCGATGTCGGGCGCCGCACGATGGCGGTGCCTGCCCTGGCGGCGTAGCCTGGTTCCTGCACGCGCCCGGGCCGGATCTCTCGACGTCGAGGACCACTCATGGATGATAACCCTGCACCACGCACCGCACAGCCGCTGCTCGTCGACTTCATCCTCTCGCTGGACGGCTGCGCCGCCGGCGAGGGCTGGCCGGGCTGGTGGGGACTCCAGAGCGACGAGTACCTCGACTGGCTCGCCGGGGAGCCCGACTACGTCTCCTTGATGGGAGCGACCACCTACCGGCTGATGTCCGAGATGGGGCAGCAGGCCGAGCAGATCGAGATCTCCGAGGAGGAGAAGGCAAGCTTCGAGGAGATGGCTCAGCTGCCGAAGGTGGTCTTCTCCTCGACGCTCCAGGAGCCGCTCGCCTGGCCGAACACCACCTTGATCAGCGCCGACGCGGTCGAGGCGGTGCGGGAGCTGAAGCAGACCTCGTCCCTCCCGCTGACCACCGTGGGCAGCATCCGCCTCAGCCACTCCTTGATGAAGGCCGGTCTCGTGGACCGGTTCCGGGTGATCCTGTTCCCCGTGATCACGGGCCGCACCGGCCTCGAGCGCATCTGGGACCGCTTCGAGGACTTCGGCCTGGAGCTCACGGAGGCGCGCACCTTCGCCGGCGGTCTCCAGCTGCTCGAGTACGTACCGACCTATCTGCCGGAACCTCCCGGCACCGCCTGGGAGCGCTGAGCGATGACGACGGATGCTGCCGGGAACGCAGGACGACCGCCGGTGGTGGACATGACCACCTGGCAGGAGGTCCGGGACGAGCTGCTGGTGCGCGAGAAGGCGCATACCCACGAGGGGGATGCGATCGCGGCGGCGAGACGATGGCTGCCCATGGTGGAGATCGACGGCGGCGTCGAGGTGGTGGGCCAGGACGGCCCGGTGCCCTTCCGGGACCTGTTCGAGGGCCGCGATCGGCTCGTGGTCTACCAGCACATGTGGCACGACGGAGCCCCGCATCAGGGCCAGTGCGAAGGCTGCACCACCACGGCTTGGCACCTGCAGGACGTCACCTATCTCCACGCCCATGACGTCTCCCTGGCGATCCTCACCACGGGGCCATGGGAGGAGGTCGCGCCGTACACCGAGTTCATGGGATACACCCAGGTGCCCTGGTACTCGGTGCGCACGCTCGACGAACCCGTCGGCGGCGAGATGGGCTACCTCGCGAGCTTCCTGCGCGACGGGGATCGCGTGTTCCTCACCTACCGCACCACCGGTCGGGGCAACGAACGCGTCAACGTCGCCATGGGCCTGCTCGACATGACCACCTACGGGCGCGGCGAGAGCTGGGAGGACACCCCCGAGGGCTGGCCGGAGGGTCGCCATGCCTGCTGGTCCTGGCGCACCGACGCCGAGGGGAACTCCACCGGGGGAGGGACCAGCCGGCCCGTGCCGCAGTGGACCCGGCCCGGCGCCGCCCCCGTGACGACGCTCGGCCGGCATGGGGCCCACTGACCGTTGCCGCGCTGCGATGTCAGCCCCGGGCTGCGCCGCGGAGTGCCGAGTCGCGCAGGGAAGGGCCGAGACGCGCCGGGGAGTGCCGAGACGCGCCGGACCGGCGAATCAGTCGACCTGGATCTCTCCCATGGGACCCCAGCCGTCGCTCTCGATCTGCTGGGAGATGATCTGCGGCGTGGCCTCGAGGTACTGCGGGAACTCCTGCTGCATCGTGGCGAAGTGCGGGGAGTTCACGTGGGGTCCGGCGCCCTCGTCGGTGAACGCCTCGATGAGCACATAGGTGTTGGGCTCCTTGACGCTGCGCGACCACTCGAACCACAGGTTGCCCGGCTCGGCGAGCGTGGTCTCGGTGAACTCGCGGGAGAGCTCGGGCCACTGGTCCGCGAACTCGGGCTTCACGGGGAACTTCACGTTGATGAGGATCATGATCAGGTCCTTCCGGGACGAAGAGATGAGTGGGGCGGCCTGCCTGTCCCGCAACCAGGCCGATAGAGCCATTCTCGCAGGGCAGGAACGCCTCCGGCCACCGCGATCGCCCGGGCGATCGCGGTGCCGAGGAGTTGCCCTCGGCCGGTGATCAGTCCTCCGTGAGGCCCGTGTCGCCGGGATCGGAGTGCCCGGAGTGGATCGTCTGCGGGGTCAAGGCGCGGATGAAGAAGGCTCCGATGAGTCCCAGCAGGCTGAAGCCGCCGGCCACGATGAACGCGACGTTCACGCCGTGGATCGGACCCTGTGCCCCATGGGTCGCGGGGTCCAGCGCGGCAGAGGTCATCACGGTGACCAGCACGGCGGTTCCCACGGACGCGGCGATCTGGCGCAGCGTGTTGTTCAGGGCCGTGCCGTGGGGGATGAGGTGCTGCGGCAGCTGGTTCAGGGCGGCGGTGGTGACCGGCATGATCACCATGGCCGTGCCGAACATGCGGAAGGCGTTGACGATCGCGATGTAGGCGAACGTGGTGGTCGGGGTGAGAGTGGCGAGCAGGAACGTCGTGACCGTCACCAGGGCGAAGCCGATGATGGCCAGCCACTTGGCCCCGAAGCGGTCGAAGATCCGCCCCGTCACTGGGGACATCAGGCCCATCGCCACGGCGCCGGGCAGCAGCACGAGACCGGAGTCCATCGCACTGTGCTCGGTCATGTTCTGCATGTACAGCGGGATCATCAGCATCCCGCCGATCATCGCCATGAACACGAGCATGCCCAGCACGGTGCCGAGGGTGAACATGCGGAAGCGCAGAACGCGGAACTCGAGGATCGGCTGCTCGAGGCGTCCCTGGCGGCGGATGAACCACACCAGCGAGACCACGCCGACCGCGAGGGAGATGAGCACCTCGGGACTGCCCCATCCGGTGTTCCCCGCGGTGCCGAGGCCGAAGAGCAGGCCACCGAAACCGAACGTGGACAGGACGATCGACAGCACGTCCAGCCGCGGGTGGGTGCGCTCGGTGACGTTCTTGAGGATGAACGACGCGACGATGATGTCGATGATCGCGATCGGCACCAGCATGATGAACAGCGTCTGCCAGGGCAGGTGATCCACGATCCAGCCCGAGAGGCTGGGGCCGATCGCCGGGGCGAAGGCGATCACGAGGCCGAAGGTGCCCATCGCCGAGCCGCGCTTCTCGAGCGGGAACACGGCGAACAGGATCGTCTGCATCAGCGGCATGATGATGCCGCCGCCGGCCGCCTGGACGACACGGCCGATCAGCAGCACCGAGAAGGCCGGCGCGAGGGCGCAGATCACCGTACCGATCGTGAACAGGCCCATCGCCGCGAAGAACAGCGACCGGGTGGTGAACTTCTGGATCAGGAACGCGGTGATCGGGATCATGATGCCGTTGACCAGCATGAAGATCGTGGTGACCCACTGCGCGGAGTTCGCGGTGATGTCGAAGTCGCGCATGAATTCCGGCAGTGCAGTGTTCAGTAACGTCTGGTTCAGGATGACGATGAACGCTCCTGAGACCAGCGTCGCGAGCACGACGTTCCGGTTGAACGGGGCGGGTGCGCCGCTCTCCCTTGTCACATCGACGCCTCTCCGTCTCGGTTCTCTCGCTCGATGCGGCCCGTCGCAGGCTGAGCTGCGGCGAGCCGTCCTTTCGCACACTAGGGCCGATCTTGCATCCACTGCAACTATCTCGCCGAGCGTGTGGCATTGTGCGGTGCCCGGGTGACATGGCACGCAGGCACGACGCACTCCCCAGACCGGTGCCGCAGCCCTGGCGAGGGCGGCGGCACCGGTCGGGGGAGTCAGCGGATACTGCTGGCTTGTGGGTCAGGAGCGAGAGGTTCGTTCCTCAGAGCGTGATCGTGTCCTCGAACGCGCTCTCAGAGGTTGATCGTGACGTCGCCCTTCTCGCGCAGATCCTTCGCCATCGTCGTCGCCGCCTCGCCCTGCTGCTGGGAGGTCGCCTGATCGGCCAGCTGGTCCTTGACGTCCTCGAAGGGCGGGACCTCGCCCTGCTGGCCGCCGGACTGCTCCTGCTGGGCGACGAGCTGGTCGTACTGCGTCTTGAGCTCCTCGTCGCTCGGCTTCTTGATATCGGCTTCCTGCTCGATGTACGTCGTCAGGGTGAACTGGGAGGCGGCGTCCTTGCGCACGTCGTCCTCGCTCATGCCCTGCTGCTCCAGGGCCTTGACGACCTCGTCGGCGGAGCCCATGCCGTTCTGTGCGGCGATGTCCTCGAGCGTGGCGTCGATGTCCTTGTCGGAGGCCTTGATGCCGGCGTCCGAGGCTGCCTGCAGCAGAAGGCGGTTGTCGACCAGCTGGCCGGCGACCTGCTTCTTCAGGTCGGCCTGGTTGATCTCCTGGCCGGTGGACTGCTGCTGCATCGAGGCCTGCTGGAACTGGGGCTCGTAGGCCTTGACGAACTCGTCCTTGGAGATCTTCTCCCCGTTGACCTCGGCGACGACGTCGGGGACGTCGGAGGTGTCGGCCTCGGGCATCGCCTGCTCGCCGCCGGGCTGAGGGGCGCCTCCGCCATCACTAGCGGCGGCTGGCTGCTCGCCGCCGCCGTCGCTGGCGCCCGACGGGGCAGCCTTGTCGTCGCTGCACCCGGTGAGGGCGAGGACGGCGGCGAACGAGATGGCGACGAAAGAGTTGCGGAGCTTCGAGGTGCTGGGGACCTTCACTGTGCCTCCTGAGATTGAGCGGCGCGGGCGACGCTACGCCCCGAAACCTGACATCGCGTTGCAGGACCGCTCAGAGACCGGTCAGGAACTCGCGTTCCGTGGGTAGTGTCACGAAAGGGTAACGGCTGGAGTTGCTCGCGGGGAAGGAGCGCGGGCTTCCGGCTCCGTTTCTCATAAGGCCGGGACGCGGATGCAGAGCCCACCTAGGGTGTCAGGCATGGATCTGAGGACAGCGACGGATTGCGGCAACTCGCCACGGATGGCGCTCGTCGCCGAGGTCATCACGGCCTGGGCATCGGGGGATGACGCCCTTGTGCAGGAGTGGCTCGCCGTCGACGCCCGCTGGATCCTGGTCGGTGCGCAGGATCCGGGGGACGCCGCGAGCAGCGCTGACGGGGACACTGCCGGCAGTGACAGCAACGGCGACACCAAGAACACCAGCACCAACGACAGCGCCAGTGACAGCCCGAAGGGCGCGATCGTCCCGCCGCCGTTCGACGCCGACCACGGCGAGATCCTCACCGTCCTCAGTCACGGTCGGCACGCCGCCTGCGACGGCTATCTCGTGCGTGGTGAGGAACGCGTGGACTTCTGCCACGTGATCCGCTTCGCGGGCGCCACGAAGACGGCGAAGATCCGCGAGATCCGCACCTACCTGCTGCCTGCCGCCTGAGGCCGACGACGTGAAGAGCCGACGACGCCATGAGGCGGCGGCGCGATGAGGTGGAGACGCCACGAGGCGACGACGTGACGACGTGACGACGTGACGACGCGACGACGCGACGACGCGGAGAGAGCAGGACAGCACGATGCCCGGCACCGCCCGTCGAGAGGGAGGTGCCGGGCATCGTGGCCTGTGGCGTCGGGCCGGATCAGTACCCGATGGACTTCAGGTACTCGCGGGAGTCGCGGATGCAGTCCATCGGGTCGCGCCCGTAGGTGTCGTCCTGCTCGATGAGGAAGTACTCGGCGCCGGCCTTCTCGGCCGCCGGCAGCAGCTCCGGCCAGTTCATGTTGCCCTGGCCCACCTCGGCGAACTGACCGAGGGACAGGAAGGCGCTGTAGAACTCCTTCATGTCGATCTCCTTCGCCTCGAACTTTCGGTAGACCTCCGCGTCCAGAGGGGCTACCCGGAAGTCCTTGACGTGGATGAGCTTGCAGGCGCCTGAGTAGGCGGCCAGCATGTCCAGCGGAGCCATGCCGCCGCGCTGGACCCAGTGGAGGTCCACCTCGAACAGCAGGGACGGGGCCACCCGACGCACGATGTCGAATATCCGCTCACCCTCGAACTGGATGAGATCCACGTGGTGGTTGTGATAGCACAGCGTCACGCCCTGCTCGGCGAGGCGGGCGGCGTAGGGCTCGACCGAGGCTGCCCACTCCTCGCAGGCCTGCTTCGAGGTCATGGCCTCGAAGGGCATCATGCCGATGCGCAGGAAGCGCGAGCCGGTCTTCGTGCAGGCCTCGACGGCGCGCTCGAACTCGGTCTCGAGGGCGAAGCCGTTGCCACCGGGGGCGATCGAGGCGCTCATGGCGGCGGTCTCGACGCCGAAGTCCGCCTTGCCGCGCACGAGGTCGTCGATGAGCTCGTCGGTCATCTCCACCTGGGAGACCTCGACGGCGTCGATGTCGAGCTCGCGCACATCGCGCAGCACCTCGTACATCCCCTTCTCGTTGATCTGGTCCTTGAGCATCATGAGCTGGAGTCCGAGCACGGGCATAGGTGTTCTCCTTGGAGTCATCGGGCGGCGCCTGGGACGCGCGGTCCGGGTGGTGCGGTGGTCGTGCGGCCGACGGGCGTCATTCGCGGTCGGCCGTGTGCAGTCGGTGCGGGCCCGGGGAGGCGTGCTGGTGCTCGCCTCCCCGGGCCCGCTGCGCGATCAGGAGCGGACGGGGAACTCGCCCTCGGCCTCGATGCGCTTGTTGAGCTCGGCGAGGTACTCGTCGGCCGGGTAGTCGACCAGGTCGATCTCGCGTCCGGTCCAGGCCGACAGCTGCATGCCCGAGGCCAGGCGCACGCCGTTGATGCCCTCGGCGCCGTCGGCGATCAGCGGGGTGCCGTCGTTGACGTGCGCGGCGAAGTTGGTCAGCACGCTGATGTGCTGCTGGCCCCAGGCCGACTCGTAGTCCTTCTCCTCGACGGTGTAGACCTCGGAGGGGTCCATCTCGCCGCGGAAGAGCTTGGCGACGTCCTGCATCGTCATCTTGTCGCTCAGGGAGCGCTCGTCCTCCTGGAGGCGGGTGATGGTCACCTTCTTCGAGGCGTCCACGATGACCTTGCCCTTGTCGAACAGCATCTCCAGGCGGTCGGTGCCGATGATGTCGTTCGTGGAGGTCATGAAGTGCCCGGTGGCGCCGTCGCCGAAGTCGACGAGAGCGTTGACCTCGTCCTCGGTGGCGATGTCGCGCTGGAAGCCGAAGGCGAGCTTCGCGAAGACCTTCTTCGGGGTGCCGCACAGCCACTGCCACAGGTCCAGCTGGTGGGGAGCCTGGTTCACGAGCACGCCGCCGCCCTCGCCGCCCCAGGTCGCACGCCAGGCCGACTGGTCGTAGTAGCCCTGCGGACGCCACCAGGTGGTGATGATCCACGAGGTGTGGCGCAGCGTGCCCAGCTCGCCGGAGTCGATCAGCGCCTTCAGATCCGTGTAGACGGGGTTGGTGCGCTGGTTGAACATGATGGCGAAGGTGGTCTCGGGGTGAGCGGCCGCGAAGTCGTTCATCTCCTCGACCTGCTTGGTGTAGACGCCGGCCGGCTTCTCAGTGAGGGTGTGGATGCCCTTGCCGATCGCGGTGATGGTCATCTCCGAGTGCAGGAAGTGCGGCACGGTGGTGACGACGGCGTCGACGTCGCCAGAGTCGAGCATCGCGATGTAGTCGTCGAAGAAGGGGATTCCCGCGTGCTTCTCCGCGGCGAGGTCCTTCTTGGCCGGGTCGATATCGGCGATCGCGCCGAGGGTCATGCCCTCGATCTTGCCGTCGGCGAGCAGCCCGGCGTACATGCCGCCCTGGGCGCCCAGTCCGATGATGCCGAGCCGTACTGACTTCTCTGTCTTCTCCGACATGGTGTCTCCTGTCTACGGTGAAAGGTTCTGACCCGCGGGGCGGGCCGAGGAAATCGGTGGTTGTGCCGCGCTGGCGGTATCGGGGGTACGAGGTCGTCGCTGACCCCTCGAAAGGACCGCCGACGACGGGGTTCAGGAGTGCGAGCTCTGGGACTCGTGCTTGGCCGCCAGTGTCGCAACATTCTCGTCGACGCGCTTCTTGGACAGCGGGTACCAGAAGATCAGCGCCAACAGGGAGACCAGCAGCAGCAGCGCCGGAAGCAGTGTGGCGAGGGAGTAGATCCCGTCGAGCACCTGATCCGTCTGGATGATGTGCTCACCGGCGGTGGATACGTAGCCGATCCACGTCAGCGCCCACCCGGTGAGGCCGCCGGCGACGGCCTGGCCGAGCTTACGGGCCCAGGAGTAGGTGGCGTACACGGTCGCGTCATTGCGCTCCCCGGTGCGAATCTCCTGGAAGTCGATCACATCGGTGATGAACGCCCAGATCAGATGTTCAGGCAGGCGACGCCGAGCATGAGCACCGCGTAGCCGAACATGAAGAAATATGGACTGTCTGTGCGCACGACGAACAGCACCAGGCCGGCGACGACGGCGAGCAGCAAGCCGACCATGCCGATCTCCTTCTTACCGACGGCCCCGGCAAGCCTGGCCGCGACGGGGACCATCAGCAGGGTCGGAGCGAGGCCCACAAAATTCACGGCGCTGAGCAGCTGGCCGTCGTTGAAGTATTCGTTGAACAGGAAAGGCATGATCGTACCGAGCGTCATGAAGGCGACCAGCATAAACAGCGAGCTGGCGATCATGCCGGTCAGGGCGCGGTTCGTGACCAAGGTGCCCATCGTCTTCGCGAAACCCATGCGCTCCTCCTTGGGCTTCGGCGGGGTCGTGATGCGCTCCTCGACGTTGGCGAAGCACATCAGGTAGCAGACGATGGCGAGTACGCCGCAGCCGGCGGCGGCCAGCATCATTCGGGTGCCGGAGAGTTCGGACTGGCCGTCGATCTGGACGAACACGATCAGCGGCAGGACCACGGAGATGGCGAGATTCGCCAGCGTCGCACCGAGCGAGCGGAACACGGACAGTGAAGCGCGCTCGCCGGCCTTGTTGGAGATGACCGAGGCCATCGAGCCGTAGGGGATGTTGATCAGGGTGTAGAAGACTGAGCCCCACAGGACATAGGTGACGACCATCCAGGCCAGGCGCATGCCGTAGCTGCCGTCCTGCAGGAACGGGGAGAACATGAGGAAGGAGGCCCCAGCGACCGGGATCATGATGCGCAGCAACCAGGGCTTGAAGCGGCCGCTCCGCCCGGGTCGCAGGGTGTCGACCAGGCGGCCGGAGCCGATGTCGGTGAAGGCGTCGAGGATGCGTGCGGCGAACAGCAGGGTGCCGACGTGGGCGGCGCTGATGCCCATCACGTTGGTGTAGAAGATCAGGAAGAACGTGGACTGCAGGATGAACGTGAAGTCGTTCCCGAAGTCTCCGAACATGTAGCCGATCTTGTCCCGGAGGCTGAACGGGCGCTTCGCCACGGCGGTGGATCCGACGGGCGGCGGCGATACGGACGGCAACGGCGTCCCCGTGTGATTGGTGCTCATCGTTGTGCTCCTTCAGTCTCATCCTTGAGTGGCGCGGCGATCACACGCATCACGGTGCGGATGAAGGCTCTGGGTCGCCATGGTCGCCGTGGCTGAGGCAGCCGTACGGAACGAGTGATTCGAGTCTGGCCGCGACGGGTGAAAGCTGGTGCTTCTTGCCACGAGTTGCACGGTGATGGAACGGGTGCCAAGGAGATGCGCAGACGGTATATCGCGTATCGCGGGTCTCTCACCTGTGCATCTGCAAGGCGGAGGTGTCGTCATCTCAATAGTGATGTGTGTTGCACGTTGTGGAATGGCCCAAGTTGCCATTGGTTGCCGCGCGGGCTGGGTGTGCACCCCTGCGTGGAGTGCAGTGGTGCTCGAGGAGCGCGTCGACCGTTGATCGATCCGGAACCCGGAACCCGGAGCACGGCGCTCGGCGCCCGGGACCTGGAATCAGGAACCCGGATCCCAGAGTCAGGAGGCACGACGACGGACGGCCGGGCCACCCTGAGGGTGACCCGGCCGTCCGGGGGAGTGCGGTGTGACCGCAGGTGCGGCGCGTGCGCCGCGGAAGGATCAGTAGAGGTTCAGGAAGGTCTGCAGGACCTTCACGGTGTCCCCATCGATCTCGTCGGAGCCGTTCTGGGTGGCGCCGATCTCGTGCTGCAGGCCGGCCACGGTGTTCTCGCCGATCTTGCCGTCCTGGTCGGTCTTGGCCCAGCCCTGGAGCGCGAGGGTGGTCTCCTCGTTCATGTCACCGGTCTGCTCCACGCCCAGCCAATCCTGGAGGGCGGTGATGGTGTTGGTGCCCATCTTGCCGTCGACATCGAGCGTGCCGGCCACGGAGAGATCCGCGGAGGCATGCGAGCCGGCGTCGGACTGCTTGGGAGCCTCGGCCTGAGCGGCGGGCTTCTCGGCCTGCTGCTTCTTCTCGGTCTCCTTGGTGAAGCCGTTGTCGTCGCAGTTGTCCGCGATGCCGTCGCCGTTGCAGCTCCAGTCGCCCTGCTTCTCGGCCGGAGCGGCGGGCTTCTGAGCCTTCTGCTTCGGAGCCTCCTGCTGCTTCGGGGCCTCCTGCTGCTTCTGCTCGGTCTGCTTCGGAGCCTGCTGCTTCTTCTCGGTCTCCTTGGTGAAGCCGTTGTCATCGCAGTTGTCCGCGATGCCGTCGCCGTTGCAGCTCCAGTCGCCCTGCTTCTCGGCGGGCTTGCGATCGTTGGAACGATCGGCCTTGCGCTCGGAGTCGCGGTTCGAGGTGGAGTCGGAGCTGCCGCTGTCCGCAGACGGGGCGTTGGAGGTGTCCGCGCCCCCCGTGAGGCTGACGCCGCAGGTGGGCCAGGCGCCCTTGCCCTGCGTGGCGAGCACCTTCTCGGCGATGGCGATCTGCTGGCTCTTCGAGGCCTGGTCGGCGGTCGAGGCGTACTGCGTGCCGCCGAAGCCCTCCCAGGTCGACTGGGAGAACTGCAGGCCGCCGTAGTAGCCGTTGCCGGTGTTGATCGACCAGTTGCCGCCGGACTCGCAGGCGGCGACGCTGTCCCAGCCGCCGGCAGCGTTCGCGGCGCCGCCGGTGGCGAGCATGCCGGTGGCGACGAGTGCGCCCCCGGCGAGGCCGACAGCCGTGCGGGTCATGCTGCGGCGGAGCGTGGCGGTCTTCGGGGTCCGAATGGCGTGTGTGTTGTGCGGGGACATAGACACGTCCTTTCACATATCTCGCGGGGGTCGCGCCTCCCGTGGATAGCACGGTCGTCGCGTCGCGTATCTCGCGTCTGCTGAACGATGGCCACCGTACGGGGGCGGTCCCCCCTCGAAGCAAGGGTGTCGGCCCGAACTGACCGAGCCTTTACATAGACCGGAAGCAGGGATGACCTTTCTTCGCTCGCTCGACTGATCCGCTGACCTGCGGCGATGATGCTCTTCCTGCACGTGGGAGCGGGGATGGGACCTGAGTCACCCGGTGTCTGGTAGGTCACGGGATGGTCACGACGATCGTGAGCCAGGCCTCGGAGGCGGGCCGGAACGGGCAGCGCGCGCGCAGGTGCCGGGCCCCGATGCCCCGGTCTCTTCGCTCCGACCTGCCCGGCAGGAATATCCTGGGCGCATGGAGCAGAACATCTTCGACGCCGCTGGCGGGATGGACGCCATGAGGAGCATCGCGAGGTGCTGGCACGATCTGGCGGTGACCGACCCGGTGGTGGCTCACGCGTTCTCCCACGGGTATGCCGCGGACCATGAGGAGCGGCTGGCGACCTACCTGGCCCAGGCGCTCGGAGGCCCCTCTGCCTACACCGAGTCCTACGGTGCGCCCGCACACATGGATCGCCTCCATGCGGGGAACGGCATCCACGAGGATTTCGACGAGGCGGGAATCGCCGTCTTCGCACGCGCCGTGGCCCAGGCAGGCATCCCCGACCCTGCGGCCACCGCGATCGTGGAGTACTGGACCTGGATGACCCGTGACGTTCTGAACCGGTATCCCGCTGCGTCGGTGGCCGTTCCCTCCGATGCTCCCGTCCACACCTGGACCTGGGACGGGCCGAGCGCGCCCGGCGACTGACCCCTTCCCCGCGCCCCGTATTCCGCACCCCGTCGGCCTGGGCCACCGCGTCCGGCTCCCTCTACGCTTCGTCCATGAGGCTCGCTCTGCTCGTCGTCGCCGTGGTGTCGTCCGTACATCTTGGCGCCCAGCTGCTCGGTGCGGTGATGATCTCGGGCGTCACGCAGGTCCTGCTGATGCCCGCCCTCGCCATGGTGCTCTGGACGGGCACGACGGCCCCGCGGGGCCGTCTGGTGGTCCTGACGCTGGGAGCTCTGGGTCTGTCCTGGGTGGGGGATGCCGTGCCCCGTCTCCTGCCGGAGAGCCAGTCCTTCGTCGGGATGCTGGCGGCTTTCCTGGTCGCGCACCTGCTGTATGCGGCGGCTTTCTGGCCCAGGCGCCACCGTTCGGTGCTCGCGCGGCCTTCGCTGCTGGTCCCGTATGTCGCCGCTGCCGTGCTGATCTGCGCGCTGTGTGCGGGGCAGGCTGGGCCGTTGCTGCCCGCGATCATCGTCTATGCGGCGGCGATCGTGATCATGGCCGTGCTCGCGACGGGCCTCGGCGCGCGCGCCGGCATCGGGGGCGCCGTCTTCGTCGTCTCCGATTCCCTGATCGCCCTGGACGCCTTCGGGGTGCTCACCCTGCCCGTCCAGGGGTTCTGGGTGATGAGCACCTACATGCTCGCCCAGCTGCTGCTGGTGCTCTCGGTGCGTCGCGTCGCCGCAGAGCCCCGTCCGACCCGGGTGGCACGCACCGGGTGAGTGCGCGGCTCCCTGGGGGACGAGGACGGCTCCCCACGGATGATCCGTGAGGAGCCGTCGAAGCCGTGCGGGGTCAGCTCACGCGCTCGGCGCGAGCCTGCTCGCGCTCAAGGCGCTTGGCCTTCTTGGTCGCGCGGACCCTCTCCTCCTCGGCGACGGTGATGACGTTGCCGTTGGGATCGGTCGCGACCGTGCCGTCCTCCCGGGTGACGAGCAGGCCGTCGGGCTGCTCATCGGACCGCTCTCCCCGCTCGTTGAAGCGCACCCGCTGCGCATGGACCGCGTGGGCGTCGGACAGCAGCTCTGTCACGTTGCGCTCAGAGACCACCAGGTCCTGGAACTTCGCAGGGAGCCCCTCGATGATCCGCTCGTGCTCGAGCATCCGCTCGTACATCTCATCGCGCCGGCTCTCGAAGCTCTCGTAGGTCATCTCCTGGTAGGCGACGGCCTCGCGATGCGCGTTGTTGACCGCGGCCTGCGCGCGTCCCTTGGGGGACACCAGGGAGATGAGGACGGTCACCGCGAGGGTCACGATGATGACGCTCAGGGAGAGGCCCGTGGTGACCTCGGGGACGTTCAGCGGCTCGCCGCCGTTGATGAACGGCAGCTCGTTCTCGTGCAGGGCGTGCAGGACCAGCTTCACGCCGATGAAGGCGAGGATGATCGAGAGGCCGTAGGAGAGATAGACGAGCCGGTCCAGCAGGCCGTCGATGAGGAAGAACATCTGGCGCAGGCCCAGCAGCGAGAATGCCGTCGCGGTGAACACGATGAACGTGGTCTGGGTGAGGCCGAAGATCGCCGGGATCGAGTCGAGGGCGAACAGCAGGTCGGTGCCGCCGATGGCGACCATGACCAGCAGCATCGGAGTGAGGACGCGCTTGCCGTTCTCGATGGTGAACAGCTTGTCGCCATCGAACTCGTCGCTCGCCGGCAGAACCTTCTTGACCAGGCGGACGAAGATGCCGTCCTTCTGCTCCTCGTCCTCGTCGGCGTCCCCGCTGACCTCGTCGATGATCATCTTGACCGCTGTGTACAGCAGGAACGCTCCGAAGATGTAGAACGCGAACGACAGACGATCGATCGCCACGGCGCCGATGGCGATCATGCCGCCACGGGCGATGATCGCGAACGCGATGCCGAACAGCAGCACCTTCTGCTGATCCTGACGGGGCACCGCGAAGGCGCCCAGGATGATGAGGAAGACGAAGAGGTTGTCGACCGAGAGCGCCAGCTCGGTGACCCAGCCGGCGAAGAACTCGGTGCCCATCGTGGGGCCCCCGACGACGAACACCGTGATCCCGAACAGGAGCGCGATGCCTTGGTAGATCCCGGTCCAGAGTGCGGCCTCGCCGATCGTGGGGATGTGCGCCTTGCGGACGTGGAAGACGTAGTCGAAGGCCAGGAGACCGAGGATCAGGACGATCGTCAGGATCCAGATGACAGGGGGGACGGACATAGTGCTGCTTTCGGGTCGCGGAATGGACCCGGGTCTCTCCACCTGCCGAGACCCCCGACAGGCCGCTGCGCCCGGAGTGCCGACGGCGGCCCTCGTGATGACGTGCACAGCGTGGCGGATACTCCCCCGTTGCCATCGAAGAGTCTACACAGCCGCCTCGAGAGCGTCTGAAGGCCCCGTCGGCGCCGTAGAGCAAGCAGCAGAGCCCGCAGATCCGGGCGTGGGAGCATCCACGCGCCGGTCCTACGGGCTCTGCTGCCGGTCCGGTCCCGGCGTCAGCGGTCCTCGACCGCGTCCTTCAGCTCGTCCTTGTCCATGGTCGAGCGGCCCTCGACGCCCTGTCGCTTGGCGTCCTCGTAGAGCTGGTCCTTGGTGCGGCCCTGCGGGCCCGAGTGGGAACGCTCCCCGCCGCGCTCCGACGGGGACTTGTCCTGTGTGGAGGTCTTGCTCGACTCCTCGGACTCACCCTCCTGGGCACGCGTCTTGTTGACCGTCCGGGCGGCGATCTCCTCGGCCTCATCCTCCGATCGTCCCTGATCGATCTGGCTCTTCTTGACGTGGTCGTACTGACGCTCTCGCTTGGCGTTCCATGCTTCCGGCATGTCGTCCCACCTCTCTCGATCCGTGGTCCCGGCGTGCGCAGCATCCGCGCGGATCCTGCTCCTCCATCGTGGGCGGCGACGTGCGGCCCGTCGAGGAGTCGGACCGGACGGTCCTGCCGCGCCGTCACTCCCGTCGGGAGTCTCCCGTCATGCTGCCGATGCTGTTGGAGGGCGTGCTGTCATCGCGCCAGCGCAGCAGCGCCCCGACGCCTTCGGGGATCCCGGCCGCATCCTCCGGGAGGGCGGAGACGGCGGCATCGGTGAGCAGCGACTGTCGCAGCAGCTCCTCGATACCGGCGGGGGCGTTCCCGGTGACGAAGATCAGCTCCTCCACCTGGCCTCTGCCCAGGGCCTGGGCCACTTCGGCGGAGCCGCCGACGGACGCTCCGTCGCGGGCCTGGCTCTCATGGAACCGCTCCGCCAGATCCTGCTGACGGTCGGCGACGAACTGCTCGGTGGCGCGCACCAGCTCCTCGCGGAACGAGCCGCGGTCGAAGGCGACGCCGCGGGTGCCGCCGGGGACCTCGATCACCCGCTCCCGGCTCTCCCGGCCCAGCGCGTCCTTGAGCAGACCCACCGCCCGGACGTCGCCGCTGAGCATGAGCATGTCGGGGGAGTGCTCGCGCAGCAGCCTCTCGACGGTCGAGGCCACGGCATCGGCATTGCGCTCCCAGGAGTCCTCGACCCGTGCCTCGAAGTTGCTGCCGCGCCACCCGTGCTGGGTGCCTCCGCCGGCATGCGCCTTGTGCAGCTCGTCGTGGCCGCCCTCGACGTGGGCGTCCTCACCGAGGTCGTTCGGTCCGTGCGCGATCGAGGGGTTGTCCGGGGCGCGCAGGTGGAGATCCGCTCCGGCGCGGTCCACGACGATCAGGAGCTGGCTGACGGCGAAGGGGATCAGCTGCATCAGGGGCAGCAGCTGGGGGTGGTCGCCTCGGTGCGCGGATTCCTGCAGCGGCGGTGCCGCCAGCACGCGATCCACGAGGATCTCCGCATCGGTGGCCAGGACGGTGCGACCGTTCCGTCCGCCGACGGGCGACGGGGCCAGGACGGTCTCCTCGATCTGCTCCAGGATCACGTCCGGCGTGCCGGAGGAGGAGAGCTCCGAGCGCATCCGGGCCCAGCGGGCCTCCAGCTCGCCGGCGGCGTTCGGATCGGTGCGGGTCGTGTCCAGGTGGACCGATGTGATCGGGCCGGGGGTTTCGAGGGCCGACTTCAGCCAGGGCAGTTTCACGGATGACCTCCTGCGTGCTGGACGTGCGGGGACCGAGCTCCCAGCTCGGCCTCATTGCGCCGCGTGGGTCATGTCACCTTTCCATGCGGGAGGGTCAGCCGCAAGCGCAACGGCGAAGCGTCCGACGATTCGTCCGACGACCCGACCGACGACTCGACGGATGACCCGACCGACGACGCGACCGGTGAGCCGACCGGCGAGCCCGATGTCAGGCACCAGCTCCCGGGCGGTGGGGTGCTCGCGCCGTCAGCGGGCCTGCTCCGCCTCGTGCAGAAGGCCGCCGAGGTAACGGGCGATGCGACGTGCGGCGGAGACCTCGAGACCCGCTTCGACGTCCGGGTTGTAGTTGGTGTTCGTGTTGACGTCGTACGTGACGGTGCGCCCATCGGTCGTCGTCATGTACTCGATGCCGGCGATCTCGATCCCGAGGTCCGTCAGCAGGGCTGCGTATCGCTGGATCAGCGGGTCCTCGGCACTGACCTCGGGGCGGAGTCGGAACATCGGCTCGGGGGCGACGCCGTCGTCTCCTGCGCCGGGCAGGGCGCAGGCCTCGGCGGGGCACAGCTCGAACCCGCCGGCCGAGGTGTCCACGCGGACCGCGCAGACGAACTGCCCGCCCACGAACTCGGCGCGCGTGATGGCGGGCTCGGAGGCGACCAGCAGCTCCTGCAGCAGGGTGATGCCGTCGGCCGCCTGCTCGAAGTCCTCCCCACGCACATAGGCGGCGAAGGACCCGTGGTCATCGAAGCGACGCACCCCGAGGCCCTTGCCGCCCTGGTTGTGCTTGGTGATGAAGGGCGCCTCGATGTCCTGCGCGGCGCCGATCAGGCCGTCGCGGCCGAACACCGCGATGGTGCGGGGCACGTCGAAGCCGGCGCGTCGCAGGGTCGCATGCTGGATGACCTTGCTGACCTCGAGATCGGCGACATGCTGCCCATTGACCACGCGTCGGCCCCAGGAGGCGGCCCAGGCGGTGATCGACCGCGCCGCGTCCTTCGCGAGGGGAGCGCCGCGGGTGTGCGAGGAGGCGCTGAGCCGGGACCAGATCACGCCGCGCGGCGGTTCCGCGTCCAGGTCGAGGGTTCCGTCGCCGAGGTGCCATTCCACGAGCGGGACCCCCTCGGCCTCGAAGGCGCGACGGAACGGCGGGATCCACTCCGGGTTGTCGTGCAGCACGTGCACGGCGGCGGACGAGCTGGACATCAGTTCTCCTTGGGGGCTTCAGAAGGCGGACTATCAGCCTAGTGGCCCGAGGGGTCGAGCGCGGCAGGAGCCCCGATGGCCCGCCCAGCGCGCCGAGACGTGCCGCGGAGGGAGGGGGCAGCTGCTGCGCTCGAGGCCGCTGGGGTCGCGGTGTCCCCGCGCCCCGGCGTTCCGGTCATCGGCTGCTCTGCGGTGCGGGTCGGACGCGGTGACGGCCGATGGGGAGCACCAGGGGGAGCCCGGAGACGGGGTCGTCGATGACCCGGCTGGTCAGACCGAACACCTCCTGGACGCCCTCCTCGGTGAGGACCTCGGCGGGCGGGCCGCTGGCTCGGACTGCGCCCGCGGAGATCATGACCAGCTGGTCGCTGTACCGTGCGGCGAGATTCAGGTCGTGCAGCACCATGACGATCGTGATCCCGCGCGCGCTGTTCAGGTCCGTCAGCAGATCCAGCACCTCGACCTGATGACTGACGTCCAGGAAGGTGGTGGGTTCGTCCAGCAGCAGCACATCGGTGTCCTGGGCGAGGGCCATGGCGATCCAGACCCGCTGGCGCTGGCCGCCCGAGAGCTCGTCGACCGGGCGGTCCGCGAGCTCGGCGGAGCGGGTCGTGTCCAGCGCCGCCGCCACGGCCTCGTCGTCCGCAGCGCTCCAGCGGGAGAAGATCCCCTGGTGGGGGTGGCGCCCCCTGCCCACGAGATCCGCGACGGTGATCCCCTCGGGAGTGATCGGGGACTGCGGGAGCAGGCCCAGGGTGCGTGCCAGCTGCTTGGCGGGCATGCGGTGCACCTGCTCCCCGTCCAGGAGCACCTGTCCGCTGCGCGGGGTGAGCAGGCGCGACATGGAGCGCAGCAGGGTGGATTTGCCCGACGCGTTGGCTCCCACGATCGAGGTGACCCTGCCGGGCAGCACCGACAGGTCGAGGCCCTCGATCACGGTGCGGTCGCCGTAGCCGAGGGTCAAGTCCTCCACGCGCAGGGTGTGGTCGGTGGTCATAGGGAGCTCCCTCGACGGTTCACGCGGATGATGAGATAGATCAGGTACGGCGCTCCGAGCACGCCGGTGACGACGCCGACCGGATAGCGGGTGCCGGTGGCGTACTGGCCCACGAGGTCCGCGCTCAGCACCAGCAGTGCGCCGACCAGCGCGGCGGGCACCAGGGCGGAGGAGCCCGGGCCGACGATCCTCGCGGCGATCGGCCCGGACAGGAACGCGACGAACGCGATCGGCCCGCACGCCGCGGTGGCGAAGGCGATGAGGCCGACGGCGGACACGACGACGATCAACCGGGTGCGGTCGACCCGCACGCCGAGCGCCTGCGCGGCGTCGTCCCCGAGCTCGGTGACGCGCAGTTCCTTCGCGCGCGACAGCAGCACGGGGGAGAGCACCACGAGAGCGCCGAGCACCGGCAGCGCCTGGTCCCAGGAGGTGTTGTTCAGGCTGCCGGTGAGCCAGCGCAGCGCTTCCTGCAGATCCCATTGCCCGGCCTTGGACAGCACCCAGTCCGTGACCGACTGCAGCATCGCCGCGATACCGATCCCGACCAGGATCAGCCGGGTCCCGGCCACCCCTCCGCGATACGACAGGGCATAGATCAGCACGGCCACGCCGAGCCCGGCGAGGATCGCGAGCAGGGACACGGCCGTGCCCGAGAGCCCCAGGATGACGATGCCGAAGGCCGCGGCGGCGCTCGCCCCGGAGGAGATCCCGATGATGTCCGGGCTGGCGAGGGGGTTCCGCAGCATGGTCTGGAAAGTCACCCCGCCCAGCCCGAAGCAGGCTCCGGCGAGCGCCGCGAGCACCGCTCGGGGCAGGCGCAGGGTGCCCACGGTGAAGGATGCGCCCGGCACGTCCTGGCCGGCGAGCACCCGCACCACATCGCTCGCCGGGTAGACGGTGCGCCCGACCATGAGGGAGAGGCAGAACACGGCGAGGATGAGCAGCGAGAGCACGCCGATCGTGGCGAGCGCACGGGCACGGCGACGGCGTCGGACCGTGCGCACCCGGTCGAGGGTCCGCCCGGCGGGCACGGTCGAGGTCGAGGGCAGGGTTGAGGGCGAGGGCGCGGATGAGCTCGCGGCGGTGGCGTCGCGGGTGGTGGTGCTCATAGGCCCGTCAGCTTCTGCCGGCGCACGATGGCGAGGAAGAACGGGGCACCGAGGAGCGCGGTGACGATGCCGACGTCGAGCTCGGCGGGTCGCGAGACGATCCGACCGAGCACGTCGGCCGCTGTCAGCAGAGCAGCACCGGTGACGGCGCTGAAGGGCAGCAGCCACCGGTGGTCCACACCGATCAGCAGTCGGCAGGCGTGCGGGACCACGAGGCCGACGAATCCGATCGGCCCGGTCACCGCGGTCGCTGCGCCGCAGAGCACCACGGCGCCGAGCGCAGCGACCGCCCGGGTGAGCCCCACGCGCTCGCCGAGACCGGCGGCGAGCTCGTCGCCGAGGGCCAGGGTGTTCAACCCGCGGGCGCTGAGCAGGGCCAGGGCGAGCCCGGCGAGGAGGAACGGCGCCACCTGCTGCAGCGAGGCATAGGTGCCGCCGCCGACGCCGCCGATCTGCCACGAGCGCACGCTGTCGCCGATGTCGGAGCGTGGAAGCACGACGGCACTGATGAAGGAGGTCAGGGCCGCTCCGGTGGCGGCTCCGGCCAGGGCGAGCTTGAGCGGGGTGGCGCCGCCCCGGCCGAGGGAGCCCAGCACGTACACCAGCACCGCGGTGGCCGCGGCGCCGACGATCGCGACCCAGATGTAGCTCGAGGCGGCGGTGAGCCCGAAGTGGGCGATGCCGATCACCACGGCGAGCGAAGCCCCGGTGTTGATGCCGAGGATCCCCGGATCCGCGAGCGGGTTGCGGGTCACGCCCTGCATGACGGCCCCGGAGACGCCGAGGGCGGCCCCGGCGGCCACGGCGAGCAGGGTGCGGGGGATGCGCTTGGCGACCGCTGCCGGGCCGAAGCCGTCGGTCGAGCCGCCGAGCGCGGCGAGGATGTCGTCGAGGCCCACGTCGCGCGAGCCGATGGTCACCGAGAGCGCCAGGAGGGCGGTGAGGGCCACCAGGGTGATGAGCAGCCAGAGCGTGCGAATCCGGGACCCCCGCCGCAGCAGAGCGGCGGTGGTCCCGGGCACGGCGGTCGCGGTACGTGTCATGGCAGGAGCGTCAGGGACGACGGAGAGGCCCGATCAGGCGCTGGCCGAGGCCGCGCGGTCCAGCTCGGCCAGGTAGTCCTCGAGGATGTAGGAGATCGCCAGCGGCGTCGGATTCGCCGCCGTGCCCAGGGGGCTGTCGCCGGCGAGGTTCACCACGGCGCCGTGCTGGACGGCAGGCATCTGCGAGAGCAGCGGATCGGCCGCGAGCGCCTCGAGCAGCGAGTCGTCGCCGTAGGTCACGATGATCTCGACGTCCGAGAAGGTGTCGGCCTGCTCGGCGCTCACCGTCGAGGAGAACTCGTCGGTCTCCTCGGAGGCGGCGACCACGCTCGGGGCGATGGTCATGCCGAGGTCCTCGAAGAACATGGTGCGGGTGTCGTGGGCGGTGTAGAAGCTGACCTCCGAGAGGTCCGTGGTGTCCACGTGGGTCAGGAACATGACGTTCTTCCCGGCGATCGCGGGATGTGCGGCCACGGCCTCCTCGATCTGCCCCTCGAGCTCGGCGATCAGCGCTTCGCCCTCGGAGGCCATGCCCATGCCGGTGGCATTGGTCGTGATCATGTCGCGCCAGGACGTGCCCCAGGCGATCTCGGGGAACGGGACGGTCGGCGCGATCTGGGAGAGGGTGTCGTAATCCTCCTGCGTGAGGCCGGAGTAGGCCGCCAGGATCACGTCCGGGGCGGTGTCCGCGACGCCCTCGAAGTCGATGCCGTCGGATTCGTCGAACAGCACCGGGATCTCCGCGCCGAGCTCTTCGAGCTTCTCGCTCACCCACGGGAGCAGACCGTCGGTGTCATCGTCGCCGAACGTCGCGGCCGCCATGCCGGCGGGCGCCACGTCGAGGGCCAGCGGCACCTCGTGGTTCGCCCAGGCAACGGTGGTGACGACCTCGGGCTTCGCCGGGATGGTGGTGGTGCCGAAAGCGTGGTCGATGGAGATCTCGCCGTCGGTGCCGCCTGCGTCGGAGGCGCCGGAGACGGCATCGGTCGCCTCGTTCGAGGAGCAGCCGGCCAGGACGGCGGCGAGGACGGCGGCGGAGCCGGCGAACGTGCGGCGTGAGAAGCGGGGCATGGTGGCCTTTCAGGAGGTCCTGCGCAGGGTGCAGGGCGGGCCGTAGCCCGCGGTGTGCTCGGAGCGATCCGCGGCGGGGTCGGGCTCCGCGGAGAGCCCGGCTCGAGTGCTGCCGACGGACTGCCACTCCGCGGGCACCTCGATGCGCTAAGGATTGCCTCACCAAACTAAGCGGGAAGGGTTCGTGTCCGCAATCGCGCAGAACCGACAGATCCTGGCGCAGATCGGACAAGAGCGGGCCGGCTCGGACGCCGTGTGAGCTGTTGCGCCCAGGAGTGCCCGGGCGCGGTCGATGCGGTTCAGGGGGCGTGCGAGGGTGCGGCCGGCTCCGGCGTGCTCGCGCCGAGCGGCGGGGACTCACGGCGGTGCTGGCCCGGCGTCAGCCCTGTGACCCGCCGGAATGCCGCCGTGAAGGCGCTCGTCGAGCGGAACCCGACCCGGAGCGCGACCTCCTCGATCGTCTCCCCTGCGGCGAGCAGCGCGACGGCGCGCTGGGCCCGGGCGGTCGACACCCAGGCTCGGAAGCTCATGCCGGTGGCGGCCTCGAAGGTGCGGGTGACTGTGCGCGAGCTCACTCCCAGTCGCCCGGCCCACTGCTCGAGCGTGGTCGCATCGGCCGGGTCCGTGCTCAGTGCGTCGATGATCGGGGCCAGCAGCGGATGGTCCGGCACCGGGAGCAGCAGCTCGTGCTCCGACGGGGCGAGCACGTCGAGGATCATCGCGTCGGTGACCTCCCGGGAGCGGGGCCTGAGGTGCTCGGAGATCAGGCGATCCAGCAGCAGGCGCAGCAGGGGCGTGATGTCCACCGCTACCGGAGCGGTCGACGGAGGATCGACGCGTGCCGTCGAGAACTGCGCAGCCCGGTGCCATACGCCCGCGGGGGTGAAGCCGCTGTGCGGCATCCCGGCCGGGATCCAGAGCCCGACCCCGGGCGTGATCGTCCAGACCCGGCGGCCGATGGTCGCCGTCGAGACCCCGCGCTCGTTCCACAGCAGCTCATGCGTGGGGTGGGAGTGCTCGGCCCAGAAGGTGTCGCGGGCGATGATCTCCTGCCCGCCGAGGATCGTGTACGGGACGTCGACGCTCCCCGCCGCATAGCTCGGGAGCCGGCGGCTCTCCGCGGCGCGCGAGGCGGCGACCGCGGAGGACCATCGTGCAGCGGCGCCCGAGGAAGCGGCCGCCCCGTCGTCCCGGGAGCGTGTCGGGCTCGTGCCCGGCTCGCCGGGCACGGCGCCCGCGTCGGGGTCTCCTGCACGAGCGCGCGGCCCGGTCCTCACCATGGGGACACCGTACCGGGGGTCACCGGGCGCAGCGGTCCCACGGCGCCTCGAGCGGCGGCTCGAGGCGCACTGCGGCCCCGGGCTCGAGCCGGGTCTCGAACCGGGGTTCGGACCCCGGCTCGACCCGGGCGGTGAGAGGTCCGTCCGTCCAGTGCGGGCCTCAGACGCCGACGTCGGCGAAAGCGCCCCGGAAACGAGCCGCGGGATGCGTCGCGGGCAGCGTGTCGGTGCCGGTCAGCTGGCTGCGCAGCGTGCCGTTCCGCTCCGGCAGGCGGCCGCGTTCGCGGAGGATCGGTGAGACCAGCTCGGCGAAGTCCTTCACGGTGTCGTAGGAGTGGTACTGGCGCAGGTTGATGCCGTCGATGCCGTCCACGTCCAGCCAGTGCTCGATCGCGTCGGCCACGACCTCCGGGGTCCCGGCGACGAAGAAGCGGTCCTGCCAGG
Source organism: Brachybacterium tyrofermentans (assembly GCF_039526165.1). Classification (NCBI taxonomy): domain Bacteria; kingdom Bacillati; phylum Actinomycetota; class Actinomycetes; order Micrococcales; family Dermabacteraceae; genus Brachybacterium; species Brachybacterium tyrofermentans. The sequence continues at coordinate 88,061 of NZ_BAAAIR010000033.1, read as the reverse complement.
CCTCGTCCACGGCGTCGAGCAGCTCACCGATGGTGGAGGCTCCGCCCTTGCGGCCGACGGGGGTGTCGGCGGGCAGCCCCTCGATCTCGAGCGCCTCGGCGATGGTTCGGTCGCGGGGATGGTCCAGGGCGCGGATCGGCACCGACTGGTGCACGAGCATCCCCTCGGCGGAGCGGTGCTCCTGGTACTGCGCGAGCTTCTCGTCGACCTCCTGCTGGGTGCGTCCCGTGATCACTGCGGCCTGCACGACGAACTTCGGGTCCGCGGGGTCCCGGCCCGCCTCCTCCGCGGCCGCGCGCACGGCGGGGACCGTCCGCTCCAGCAGCGGCCCGTGGGTGAACACCACCTCGGCGTTCTGCCCCGCCCGGACGGCACCGGCGGGGGAGGCCGTGGCGAGGATCAGCGTGGGGGTGCGCTGCGGCGACGGCTCGGAGAGGTGAGGGCCCGCCACCGAGAAGTTCGTGCCCTGGTGGTTGATGCGGTGCACCTTGGAGGGGTCGGTGTAGACGTTGTGCTCGGCGTCGCGCAGCACGGCCCCGTCGTCCCAGGAGCCTTCCCACAGCTTGTAGAGGACCTCGAGGTACTCGTCGGCGATCTCGTAGCGGTGATCGTGGTCGATCTCCTCGGCGAGCCCGAAGTTCCGGGCGGCGTTGGGCAGGTACGAGGTGACGATGTTCCAGCCCACACGGCCGCCGGTGAGATGGTCGAGTGTGGACATCCGCCGCGCGAAGGAGAAGGGCGGCTCGTAGCTGGTGGAGAAGGTGATCCCGAAGCCGAGGCGCTCGGTGACCGCGGCCATGGCCGGCACGACCATCATCGGATCGTTGTTGGGGATCTGCATCCCCTCGCGCAGCGCGGTCTCGGCGGAGCCGCCGTACACGTCGTAGGCACCGACCACGTCGGCGATGAAGATCGCGGTGAAGCCTCCGTCCTCGGCGAGGCGCGCGAGCTCGGTCCAGTAGGTGACGTCCGTGTAGCGGTGCCGGTTGTTCCCGGGCAGCCGCCAGAGGCCATGGGTGATGTGGCCGACGCAGTTCATCTCGAACAGGTTGAGGATCAGCGGCTTGGGGGCCACGGGAACTCCGATCATGGGGTGGTCGATGTCATCCCGCACGATCCGCGCTCGGGGCCGAGGTGCGCATCTCCCGTGAACCAGCGTGACGCGACGACGCCGACGGCGCTCCGGACAGCGCGGTCGAGTTCGCGGGGGTTCACACTTCTTTGGCTGCCCCAAGGGCGCGCTTATGGTCCAAGGAGACCGATCCGACCGAGGAGACGACTGTGCGACGACGACCACTGGCCGCAGCGCTCGCCGCTGCCTGCGCGGGCACGCTGCTCGCCGCGTGCGGTGCGGCGGGGGCCACCGACTCGCTGCCTGCAGGCACGAAGGAGGGCGGCGAGCTGGTCTACGCGACCGATCGTGAGCCGACCTGCCTGGACCCGCACAACAACGGGGACATGCCGCAGACCTACATCGCACGCCAGTACCTCGATTCGCTCGTGTCCATGCAGGCCGACGGCAGCGTGGTCCCCTGGCTCGCCGATTCGTGGGAGATCTCCGAGGACGGGCGGACCTATGACTTCACCCTCAAGCAGGGTGTCGAGTTCACGGACGGCGAGCCGTTCGACGCCGAGGCGGTGGTCGCGAACTTCGAGCAGATCATGGATCCTGCCACGCAGTCCTCGACCGACCTGCTGTACCTCTCGCCGTACTTCGACTCCGCCGAGGCCGTCTCGGAGCATGTCGTGCGGATCCATCTCAAGCGCCCCTACTCGCCGCTGCTGACCGTCCTCTCCCAGGCCTTCTTCGGGATCGAGTCCCCGAAGGCCATGGCGCGGGGGCTCGAGGAGAACTGCCAGTCCCCGGTCGGCACCGGACCGTTCGTCGTCAGCGAGTGGAAGCGCGGCCGCGAGGTCGTCATGCACCGCAACGAGAACTACACCTCGGCGCCGGCCGATGCGAAGCACCAGGGGCCCGCTTACCTGGAGAAGGTGACCTGGCGGTTCCTCAAGGACAACACCGCGCGCTTCGGCGCCCTGCAGTCGGGCCGGGCGCACGCGATCTTCAACGTCCCGCCCGAGTCCGTGCCCACGGCCACCGCTGATCCGACGATCGCCACCGACGACTTCGTCCACGCCGGCGTGCCCTTCTCCCTCGACCTCAACACCGAAGGGCCGGCGCTGTCCGACGTCCGGGTGCGCAAGGCGGTCGTCCACGCCTCCGACGCGCGCGGGATCGTCGAGAGCGCCTACGCCGGCGTGTTCCCGTACGAGGGCAACTCGATCTCCTCGGGGACCCCCACCTACGACGAGACCCTTCAGGAGCCCTACCCCTACGACGAGGACACCGCGAACGCGCTGCTGGACGACGCGGGATGGACCGGCCGCGACGAGGAGGGATACCGCACGAAGGACGGGAAGACCCTCACCCTCCGCCTGCCGTACAACTCCGATCCGGGCGAGACCCCTCCGGCCGACCTCACCATCTATCAGAACTTCCAGGCGATGGAGAAGCGCGTCGGCGTGGAGGTCGAGCTCATCCCGGCGGACGCCGCGACCATGACGGCGGTGAAGCAGGACCCGACCAAGTACGACATCCAGGGCCGCTACTGGAACAGCCCCACCCCCAACGTCATGTACATCAAGTACTCCCAGGAGACCCTGGACATCGACAACGGGCAGAACGTGTCGCGGGTCGCCGACGAGGAGCTCGACGAGACCCTGCTCGAGGCCGCCGCCACCACGGACCCCGCGGAGCAGGACGCCCTCTACACCGCGGCCCAGGAGCGCCTCACCGCGCAGGCCTGGCACATCCCGCTGTATCCGATCCAGACCCGCCTGGCCACCCGCTCCGACCTGGTCGAGGGCATCTGGATCGAGCCGAGCGAGGGCGAGCCCGTCCTCCACGACGCCTACCTCCTGCGAGAAGGGCTCTGAGATGACCGTGCACACCCGTGATGAGACAGCGCCGGCGTCGGCCGTGGGCGGTGCCGCGCCCGCGACGGCACCCGGTGTCGTACCCCCGCTCGACCCCACCGCAGGATCCGACCCAGCGCCCGGATCCGACCCCGCGCCGGGATCCGGCGCGGGCACGCAGCGTCCCGGTTCCCGATGGCGCGCTCTGGCACGGCGCGCGGCCTCACAGCTGGGATCGGCGGTCCTCCTGCTGTGGGCGGTCGCGACCATCGTGTTCTTCCTCCAGCACATGGTCCCCGGCGACCCGGCGCTCGCCATCCTCGGCGGCGCCTCGTCGAACCCGCCCCCGGAGACCGTCCAGGCAGTCCGGGAGCAGTACGGCTTCGACCAGCCGCTCCTCGTGCAGTACGCCGCCTTCCTCGGTGGGCTCGTGCAGCTGGATCTCGGGGAGTCGTACACGATGAAGGAATCCGTGGTCACGGTCATCGGCGAGCAGATCGTGCCGACGCTCCAGCTGACCGCCTCCGCGCTCGTGCTCGCCTGGGTCATCGCCCTGACGCTGACCCTGGTCAGCGCCGGCCGCTCGGGCCTCGCGGGCCGGATCGGCTCCTCGATCGAGGTCGTCTTCGCGGCCCTGCCCCACTTCTGGCTCGGAGTCGTCCTGCTCGTGGTCTTCGCCGTCGTGCTGCAGTGGCTGCCGGTCGTGGACGGCGGCCCGCTGGGTCTGATCCTGCCCGCGGCGACCCTCGGCATTCCGCTGGGCGGGTTTCTCGCCCAGGTCACCCGGGACGAGTTCGACGCCGCGCTGCGCCAGCCGTTCGTGCTCTCGGCCCGCTCCCGCGGCGCGACGCTGCACGACGTGCGCTGGCGCCACGTCCTGCGCCACGCGGCCCTGCCCGGCATCGCGCTGTCCGGCTGGGGGCTCGGCTCGCTGATCTCCGGCGCCGTCGTGGTCGAGGTGATCTTCTCGCGTCAGGGCATCGGCCAGGTGCTGGTCTCCGCGGTCACCTCCCAGGACCTGCCACTCGTGGTCGGCGTGACCTTCGTGGTCGCCCTGGTCTACGTGGTCGCCAACCTCCTCACGGATCTCGCCTATGTCGCGGTCGACCCCAGACTGCGCGCCTCGATCGGACGTGCCTCATGACGATCCTCGCCCCCGCTCCCGAGGACACCGCCCCCGCCCAGGCCCCGCAGGCGGCATTCCGGCCCGCTCGCCGCACCCCGCTGCACAGCCCCGGCTTCTGCCTGGCCCTCGGTGCGGTCGCAGTCGTCGCGCTCGCGGCGGTCGCCCCCGGTCTGCTCGCGCACCAGGACCCGCTCGAGATCCACCTCGCGGAGAGCTTCGACGCCCCGAGCCTCCAGCACCCCTTCGGCACCGATCAGTCCGGTCGCGACGTGTACAGCCGGGTGGTCCACGGTGCCGGGCAGTCGTTGGTCATCGGCCTGGGGGCCACCGCGATCGGACTGCTCGGCGCGCTCGCCCTGGGACTGGCCGGCGGCCTGGGCGGTCGGTTCGCGGACGTCGCCGTGACGCGGGTGATCGAGGTCCTCTACGCCTTCCCCGGGATACTGCTCGCCCTGATCCTCATCGCCGTCTACGGCAACAGTGCGATGACCCAGATGGTCGCGGTCGGCGTGGCGTCGATGCCCGGCTATGCGCGGATGGTGCGCGGCCAGGTGCTGTCGGTGAAGGGGTCCCTGTATGTCGAGGCCGCCCGCTCCCTCGGGCACTCGCCGCTGAGGATCCTGCTGCGCACGATCCTCCCCAACACCTTCCGACCGCTGACCGTGCTGATCACGCTGGGCATCGGCCAGGCGATCGTCTGGGCCGCAGCGCTCGGCTTCCTCGGCATGGGTGTCCAGCCGCCCACCGCCGAATGGGGAGCGATGCTCAACGCCGGCCGCAACTACATCCAGATGGCCTGGTGGATGGACTTCTTCCCGGGCATCACGATCGTCCTGTTCACCCTGTCGCTGACCGTGATCGGCCGTCACCTCCAGCGCGCCACCGATTCCGGAGCCGCCCGATGACCCCGCCGACCTCCCCGACCCCGCTGATCACCGCCGAGAACCTGGCGATCGCCTTCGACGGCACGCCCGTCGTCCACGACGTCTCCTTCACCCTGCGTGCCGGCAGCTGCCTGGGGATCGTGGGCGAATCGGGCTCCGGGAAGTCGGTCACCGCCCGCAGCCTGCTGGGTCTGAACAGCTCGAACGCCACGGTCACCGGGACCAGGCTCGAGGTCGGCGACGATCCACTGACCGCGACTGATCTGCTGACCGCCACAGAGGAGCAGTTCCGCCGCCTGCGCGGGAGCCGGATCGGCTACGTCCTCCAGGACGCCCTGGTCTCGCTGGACCCCATCCGCACGGTGGGCGCCGAGATCGCGGAGCCGCTGCGGCTGCACGGCGTGCCGCGCGCCGAGCGGCCGGAGAGGGTCCGCAAGCTCCTCGCCGCGGCGGGCGTCCCCGAGCCGGAGCTGCGCGCGCGGCAGCTGCCCGGCGAGCTCTCCGGCGGGCTCCGCCAGCGCGCCCTGATCGCCGCCGCGCTCGCCCTGGACCCGGAGATCCTCATCGCCGACGAGCCCACCACGGCGCTCGACGTCACCGTGCAGGCCGAGATCCTCGCGCTGCTCGAGGACAACCTCTCCGCGGGCAGGGCGATCATCCTGATCAGCCACGATCTCGCGGTCGTGGAGCGACTGGCCGATCATGTCCTGGTCATGAGGGAGGGGCGGGTCGTCGAGCAGGGCCCCACCCACGAGGTGCTCACCCGCCCCCAGCATCCCTACACGCAGCGGCTGATCGCCGCCGTGCCCTCGGCGCACTCGCGGGGCGAGCGGCTGTCTGCTGCGCCGCCGCAGCAGATCCTGCCAGCCCGCACCACGTCAGCCCGCACCCCGTCTTCCGTGCGTCCCCACGACGCCGGCCCGGTGCTGTCCGTCCAGGGGGTCTCCAAGCGCTTTCGGGGGCCCGACGGCCGCGATCGCACCGTGGTCGACGACGTCTCCTTCGACCTCCATGCGGGGGAGACCCTGGGCATCGTCGGCGAATCGGGGTCCGGGAAGTCGACCACCGCCTGGATGTCCCTGGCGCTGACCCGGCCGACGACCGGCACGGTCCTGCTGGACGGCCGGCCCTGGTCCGAGCTCCCGGAGCGCAGACGCCGGGCGCGCCGGCGGGGGATCTCCGTCGTCCATCAGGACTCGCTCGGCTCCTTCGACCCGCGGTGGACCGTCGGCCGGATCATCGCCGACGCCCTGCCCGCGGACGTCGCCCGCAGCGACCGCGCACGACGGGTCGGGGAGCTGCTGGACTCCGTCGGGCTCACCCCCGAGCACGCCGCACGCCACCCTCTGTCCCTCTCGGGCGGCCAGCGACAACGGGTGTCCATCGCTCGCGCGCTCGCCACCGATCCCGAGATCCTCGTCCTCGACGAACCCGTCTCGGCCCTCGACGTGTCGATCCAGGCGCAGGTCCTGGATCTGCTCGGCGACCTCCAGCAGGCACTGGGCACCGCCTACCTGTTCATCTCCCACGACCTCGGCGTCATCCACCACATCAGCGACCGCGTGCTCGTCATGCAGGGCGGCCGCATCGTGGAATCCGGGTCCGCCGACGAGGTCTTCTTCACCCCTCAGCACGACTACACCCGGCAGCTCGTCGACGCGCTGCCCCGCCCCCGACTCGAGGAGTCCGCATGACCGCCACCACCACTCGACCCGCACCCACCTACACCGAGCTGCGGGAGCGCTTCGCCCCCGTTCTCTCCCAGATCGCCGAGGGGGCGGCTGAGAGGGATCGTGATCGACGGCTGCCGCACGCCGAGGTGCGAGCGCTCGCCGAGGTGGGTTTCACCGCCGTCACCGTGCCCACGGCACACGGCGGCTCCGGCGCGGATATCGAGACCTTCTTCCGGCTGCTCATCGATCTCGGTGAGGCGGACTCCAACCTCCCGCAGCTGCTGCGAGCACATTTCGCCTTCGTCAACGACTTCCTGATCGGCGGCGAGGAGGGGGACCCCGACGCCTGGTTCTCCGAGATCGTGCAGGGCGCGGTCTTCGGCAACGCCAGCCATGAGCGCAGCACCGCGACCGTCGGCGACCTCGCGACCACCGTGACCCCTGCGGCCGACGGATTCCGTCTCTCGGGGGAGAAGCACTATTCCACCGGCTCGATCTTCGCCGACTGGATCAACGTCTCGGCCCGCACCCCGGAGGGCCGGCGGGCCCGCGTCACCGTGGGGATCGCCGACGCCGGCGTCGACGTGCGCGACGACTGGGACGGCTTCGGCCAGACCCTCACCGGCAGCGGATCCACCCTGTTCACCGAGGTCCACGTGCCGACCGACCGGGTGCGGGTGCTCGAGAGCCGCGGGGACGGCGCCACGACCACGCAGACCTCCTTCCTGCAGCTGGTGCTCCTGGCCTCCCTGGTGGGCGCCGGCCGCGCCGCGCTCCGCGAGGGGATCGAGTTCGTGCGCTCACGCACCCGGGTCTACTCGCAGGGCAGCGGGACGACGGCGGCGACCGACCCGCTCGTGCAGCAGGTCGTCGGGCGGCTGTCGGCGCAGGCGGCCTCGGCCCAGGACGCGGTGCTCGCCGCCGCGCGGGCGCTCGCCCTCGCGCAGGAGTCCGTCGGTGCACCGGCCCACGAGCACCTCACCGATGCCGCCGAGCTGCGCACCGTCCAGGCCCAGATCACCGCGGTCGCGGACGTGCTCTCGGTGACCACGGAGCTGTTCGAGGTCGGCGGGGCATCGGCGACCTCACGGGGGCGTGCGTTGGACCGTCACTGGCGCAACGCCCGCACCCTGGCCTCGCACAACCCGGTGATCTACCAGGAGCGCGCCATCGGGGACCGGCTGCTGAACGGCACCGATCTGCTGTACTTCTGGTCGACCGGGGAGAAGCGCTCCGGCGGCCAGGAGAGCGGCCAGCAGTAGCTCTCGATGCCGATGATCGGCGCTGGTGGTCGCCGGCGGCTCAGAACGTGAAGTTCCGGAACAGCAGCAGTGCGAGACCGAGGCCGACGAGCAGGTTCACCACCGTCGCTGCGGCGAAGACGACCACGGGCTTCCAGCCCGCCTCCTTGGCGCTGGAGATGTTGAACTCCAGCCCGATGGACACGAAGGCGAGGGTCAGGGCCCAGGTCTGCAGCTCCTTGGCGGCGTCGAGCCGCGGCTCGAGCACGTCGGCCGGGAGCGACTGGGCGAGCACCGTGGCGATGACCGAGGCGAGCAGGAATCCGAGCACGAACTTCGGGAAGCGACCCCACAGCATGCCGAGGGAACGGCGGCCGGCGACCGGAGCGGCCGGGGAGGAGCCCGCGGGGGCCGAGCCGGCGGCGACCGAGCCAGCAGGGATGGAGCCGGCGTCGGCCGGGGCGGCGCGGAACGCGAAGAACAGGGTCAGCAGCACGGCGACCACACCCAGGAGCGCATTCTGCGTGACCTTCACGATCGAGGCGATCTGCAGGGGCTGCTCACCGGCCATCGCACCGGCCGCGGTGACCGCCGCCGTGGTGTCGATGTTCCCTCCGATCCAGGCTCCGGTGACCGCCGGGGACAGGCCCATCACTCCCGCGAGCCACGGCAGCAGGAAGATCGAGGGCACCGCGAACACGATCACGAGGGTGGCGGTGAAAGCGAGCTGCTCCTTCTTGGCCTGCACGGCGCCGGCGCCCGGGACGCCCGCCGAGACCCCGCAGACCGACAGGGCGGTTGCGAGTAGGGCCCGCAGCTTGTCATCGATCCCGAGCAGCCCGGCGAACCACCAGGTGAACAGGAAGACGATCGTGATCAGGGCGACCGCCTGCAGCACCGCGGGGCCGGCGGCCCGGACCACCACCGCGAAGTTGATGGTGGCCCCGAGCAGGACCAGCCCGATCTTGATGAAGAGCTCGGTGCGGAAGGCGGCGGTCATCCTGGCGCGCACGCCCGTCAGCGAGAGCACCGCGTTGCCGAGGAAGCCGAGCGCGATCGCGTAGACCGGGAACTCCACGGACTTCGCGATGCGGCCCACCCCGGTGCCCTCGGTCACCGCCGGGACGAGGTCGGTCAGCACTTTCACCACGGCCGCCAGGGCGAGCACGACGAGCAGACCGAGCACGGTCCACAGCGCGGAGGCGCGGCGCGGTGCCTCGGGGTCTCCCTCGCCCGCGGAGGACTGCTCGGGGACGCGGCGATCGACGAGCGGGGTCCCCGCGGCGTCGACGGGTTCGTCCCTCACCTGGGGATCGACGGTGCTCACGGGATCAGCTCCGGGGAGATCAGGCCGAGCAGGCAGACGGCGAAGATCAGCAGGCCCAGGATCGTCGCGATCCAGTCCTCGCTCAGAGAGAACCGCTTGTGGTCATCGGGATACTCAGGTCGCTCATCGGTGCTGGCCACCGCTGTCTCCTCCGGTTGGGGACGGGATCTGCACCCTGGCGATCATGCCGAGAGGTGCAAAGTTCTGCTAGGCACCCTAGGTGAGGACCATCGCCCTGTCCCCGTGTCCGTTCACAGTTCGCCGTCTGTGCATCGAGCCCGCAGGCGGGAGCCATGCACCGGTCAGCTGATGTTCTCCTGGGCCAGGCCGGCATCGCGCGCGACGTCGCGCCAGGTCTCGGCGAGGGAGTCGACCGTCGCATGGGCGTTGAGGCCGCTGGGCTGGTGCATCACCCACAGGGTGACCTCCGTGGGCCAGCCCGGGACCAGCTCCGGGTCCTGCCGACCCATCCGGGCGTGGGGCAGGCCGAACGCGGTGCGGAACGCGGTGATGCCGGCGACTGCGACCGCATGTGGCCGCAGGGACTCCGCGCGGGCGGCCAGCTCGCGGCCGCCGACGCGCAGCTCCTCCCGGCTGAGCTCGTCCGCGCGAGCCGTCGCGCGCGCCACGAGGTTGGTCATGCCGATGCCTCGTGCGCGCAGCTCGCGCTCGTCCTGCTCCGCCAGCCCGCGCGAGGCATCGACGAGGCGGGAGGTGAGCCCCGCGCGGTGCAGGGAAGGCCAGAACCTGTTGCCGGGCCGGGCGAAGGGCGCGTTGACCGCGGCGGTCCACAGGCCAGGGTTGATCCCCACGATCAGCAGTCGCAGGCGCTCCCCGTGCTCGGGGTCCGGCATCACGTCCTCGAGCACGGATCCGTCCGAGCCGGCGAAGGCGGCCAGATCGTCACGGGTGGGCCTGCGCCCGTCGAGGGGAGAGACGCGGCGGATGCTCATGCGGGCACTGTAACCGGGGCCGTCCACGCGCGGCCTGCGCGTACTGTGATCGCATGCGTCCTTCAGAGGCAGGTCGTCTCCACGTCATCGCCGGGCCGATGTTCGCCGGCAAGACCGAGGAGCTGCTGCGTCGTGTGCATCGCGCCGAGCTCGCCGGGCTCCGGGTCGAGGTGTTCGGCCACCGGCTCGATGACCGCGGCGGGCAGGACAGGCTCAGCACCCATATCGGCCGCACGGTGCCTGCGAGGATGCTCCAGAACGCCCAGGAGCTGCGCGATGCGGTCACGGGGGAGCGCCCGGATCTGGTGGCGATCGATGAGGCCCAGTTCTTCGGCCCGAGCATCGTCGAGGCCGTCGAGGAGATCCTCGTGGCCGGGATCCTGGTGGAGGTCGCCGGTCTGTGCGTCACCTATGACGGCGGCCCCTTCGAGCCGATCCCCTCCCTGATGGCGCAGGCGGAGGAGGTCGTGAAGCTGACCGCGGTATGCACCGTGTGCGGCGCCGACGCCGCCTTCCACATCCGTCTGCTCGACTCCGACGCCGACGCGCTGCAGGCGACGGCCGAGCAGATCGGCGGCACGGAGCTGTACCAGGCCCGCTGCCGAGCACATCGCTGACCCTGTGCGGTGTGCGGTGTGCGGTGTGCGGTGTGCGATGAGCCGCGACGCGCGCGGCGGCACTCCGATCAGGTGATCGGTTCGCTGCCCGGCTCGACGGTCTCGACGAGGTCGAGGTCCCACTGGCCGTCGATGCGGCGCACGTAGAAGCGCGCGTCCACGGATTCCGACTGACCGTCCGCGGTGAACGTCTCGGTGACCTCGAAGATCGCGTAGCCCTGACGGTTGGTGCGATCGGTGACCTCGTAGTCCACGCCCGAGACCCCGGCGATGTTCTCATCGAACACGGCGCAGGAGGTCAGACCGGTCGCCTGCTGGAACTCGTCGGTGGTCGACTCCATGAACAGCTCGCAGTCGGCGGACTGCAGCGAGGAGTAGAAGTCATCGAGGGTGTCCTCGGGATTGCCGCGGTCCAGGATCCGCCACCCGATGAATATCGCGAGCGCCGCGACCAGCAGCAGACCGAGCAGGGCCACTCCGCCCACCACGAGCCAATGCCAGGTAGGCCGCTTCGGCCGATCGGTCGGAGCCTTCTGCGGCATGTTCGGTGATGCCTGGGCGTACGCCATGTTGTTCCCCCGAGTGCTTGCGTCGTCGTCCCTCCAGTATTCCGCATCGGGACGCCGCCCCGTGCCTCCCCCGATGGGGAGAGGTGCCCATAGCGCCGCAGCCCTGTGCCTCCCGTGATGAGGAGAGGGCCCATAGCGCCGGAGCCCTATGGCTCCCGTGATGAGGAGAGGTACTCGTCGCCCCGCCGCCGGGCGCCTCCTTCCCGAGGTGGGGAAGGCGTATCCAGGGGCGTGAGGTGATGAGGGAGGCCGTATATGGCGGAGCCTGCACACCTGGTGCCTGTGGATATAGGTGGAGGGGGCGGACCACGAAGCCTGCGCAATCGGGTGCCCAGGGGGCAGGTCCTGCCGCGCCGCGCCGGACGGGACCTGCCTCGAGCCCGCCGTGGTCGTTAACCTTGAGCGCATGATCGTCACCGCAGACCCGGGACCCGTCGGCTCGCCCACCAGCAAGGACGCCGCAGGCTTCCTCGCGACCTCCGCACTGCGCTACGAAGCCGGCGCCGCAGAGAGCTCCGAGACGACGCTGCCGGTGCTGGAGGGCCTGGCCTCCGTGGTGGGTCGCACCATCGAGCGCGGCGATGTGCTGCGGTTCTACGTGTATCCGCAGCTGGATGCGGAGCTGACCTGGGGCGCCACGCACGTCTCGATCGATCTCGTGTTCAAGGACGGCTCGCGCCTCTCCGAGCTCGACCCGCGCGATCAGTACGGGACCCCGGCCACCGCCGCCGGGATCGGCGAGGGGAAGATCCTGTACGCCGACCAATGGAACGACGTGCAGGTCGCGCTCGACACCGCCGTCGGCCGCACCATCGCCGAGGTGCTGCTGATGGCCGCGATCCCGGATGGTGACGACGACGAACAGCCCGAGGGTGCTCCCGCCGCGGATCCGGCACCCGCTGGTCCAGAAGTGAGCATGCTGGACGTCGACCTGGAGCGGAGCGACCTGTCGGGGACGGTCCTGGCACAGGCCGATCCGTCCCTCGGGGCATCGCAGATCGCGTCCTGGGACCTCGGTGACGAGAGCGATCTCGAGGACGATCCCGTGGAGGAGCAGGCCCCGGCGGACGACGCCGGCCTGACCACGAGGGGTGTCGCCGTCATCTCTGCGACAGATGAGGGTGCCACGGCGCACGATGGGCCGACGACACCGACAGCACCGGCGGCGGCAGATGCCGCCACGGGAGCGGTCGACGACGCCGCCCCGATCGAGCCCGCCACCCCGATTGAGCCCGCCGCCCCGATCGAGCCCGCCGCGCCCGTGGAGCTCATCGGCTGGATCGACGGCCCCTACGTCGGCCCCCTTCCCGCGGACCCGCCCCGCGAGGACTACGTGGCCTGGGTGGACACCCGGCGCGGCACCTACGCCTCCGGCGACTTCTCCCGCGGCAACAACCTTCCGCTGACCGCCGTGCCCAACGGCTTCGCGTTCTTCACCCCGGTGACCGATGCGCGCACCCGGCGCTGGCTGTACGAGTACCACCGGCGCAACGGTGAGGACAACCGTCCCCGCCTGCAGGGCCTGGCGATCTCCCACCAGCCCAGCCCCTGGATGGGGGACCGCAACCAGTTCGTGCTCATGCCGATGCACGGGGATGCTCCCGACGCCACCCCGGGAGCCCGGGCCCTCGGCTTCGACCATGCCGAGGAGACCGCGCGCCCGGACCTCTACGAGGTGGCGCTCGACGGCGGGACCGCACTGCGGCTGGCACCGACCGACCACGGCGCCGTCTGCGAGATCGACTACTCCGCCCAGGCCGGAACCCCGCACCTGCTGCTCGAGGGCGTCGACGAGCACAGCCGCATCGACGCAGCCGGTGCCGTGTTCGACGGCACGATACGCGCCTGGGTCGACTCGGGCCTGGCCGAGGGCTATGAACGGGCCGACGGGGCCACCCGGATGTTCGTCCTGGCCGAGGTGGATCCGGCACCGATCTCGGTGGCCGCCGCGCGGGGGGAGTCCACCGGCAGCGTGCTGACCTTCGCCGAGGGCACCGAACGCGTGACGGTGCGCCTGGTCACCAGCTTCATCGGTGTGGAACAGGGCCGTCGCACCTTCGCCCAGGAGGTGCAGGGTCGGTCCCTCGAGCAGGTGCGCGAGGACGCGCACGCCGCATGGACCGAGCGCCTGCGGGTGATCGAGCCGGGGACCGCGACCCCGGCCCAGCGGCGCACCCTGTACGGGAACCTCTACCGCCTGAACCTCTACCCCAACTCCCAGTGGGAGAACGCCGGCACCGCGCAGCGGGTCTCCCCGATGCACGCGAGCCCGGTGCGCCCGCCCAAGGGTGATGCCACCGACTCCCGCACCAACGCCCAGGTGCTGCCGGGGACGCTGCATGTCAACAACGGGTTCTGGGACACCTACCGCACCGCCTGGCCGGCGTACGCGCTGCTCTACCCGGAGGTGGCCGCCGAGATCGCCGACGGCTTCGTGCAGCAGTACCGCGAGGGCGGCTGGATCGCCCGCTGGTCCTCTCCCGGCTATGCGGACTGCATGACCGGCACCAGCAGCGACGTCGCCTTCGCGGATCTCGCCGTCAAGGGCGTGGCCCTGCCTGATCCGGTCGCCGCCTACGAGTCCGGCCTGCGCAACGCGACCGTGGCACCGCCGATGACCGAGGTGGGGCGCCGGGGCAACGAGCGCGCCGTGTTCACGGGATACGTCGATACCGACACCGAGGAATCCGTGTCGTGGGCCCTCGAGGCGCACATCAACGACTTCGGGCTCGCCGCCCAGGCCGAGCTGCTGGCGGCGTCGACGGAGGAGGTGCGTCACGCCGCGCAGCTCCACGAGGAGGCCGCCTACCTGCGGTCGCGCTCCGTGAACTACCCGCTGCTGTTCGATCCGGCCATCCACTTCTTCCAGGGTCGGCGGGCCGACGGCGCCTTCGCGCAGAGCCCCGAGGAGTTCGACCCGCGTGCCTGGGGAGGGGACTTCACCGAGACCGACGGCTGGAACTTCGCCTTCCACGTCCCGCACGACGGGGAGGGCCTCGCCGCCCTGTACGGCGGGCGGCAGTTCCTGCGCGCGAAGCTCGACGAGTTCTTCTCCACCCCGGAGCGGGCAGATCTCAAGGGCACCTACGGCCACGTCATCCACGAGATGGATGAGGCCCGCGCGGTGCGGATGGGACAGTTCGGGGTCTCCAACCAGCCTTCGCACCACATCCCCTTCCTCTACCACCACGCTGGGGCACCGGAGATCGCCTCGCAGGTGGTGCGCGAGGTGCACCGTCGGCTGTTCGTGGGCGAGCAGATCGGACAGGGCTACCCGGGGGACGAGGACAACGGCGAGATGAGCGCCTGGTGGCTGCTGACCGCGCTGGGCCTGTACCCGCTGCAGCTCGGCACCGGCCGCTACCACCTGGTGGCGCCGCTTTTCGACCATGTGCACGTCAAGCCGCTGGGCGGGGAACCGTTCACCGTGATCGCCGAGCACGGCGACGCGGGAGCCGACTGCATCGTGGGCATGACCCGCGATGACACGGAGCACCGCGATGCCTGGATCGACCACGCGGACCTGCGCGGTCGCCTGCACGTCGCGCTCGGCTCCCGGGCCGACGCCGAGGCCTCGGACTGGGGTGCCGTGCCGCCGTCGGCCACTCCTGTGGGGCACCACCCGCAGCCGTTGCGGGACCTCTTCAGCGCGGACCCCTCGGATCCGCTGCGGGATGACGACTCGCGGACCGAGCAGACCTGGGACACCTCGAGCGTCGTGATCGATCTGCCCGAGCTGGGCGAGCCCCTCGTGACCCGGTTCCTCACCCTGACCTCCTCGGCGGAGACCGGCGGTGACCCGATCGCCTGGCGGCTCGAGGGCTCGCAGGACGGCGAGTCGTGGGAGCTGCTGGATGAGCGCACGGAGCAGAGCTTCCGCTGGCGTCGGCAGACCCGTCCCTTCCAGATCCCCTCGCCACGCGGGTTCACCCATCACCGGCTCGTGATCACCACCGCCCAAGGGCCGTTGCGCCTGGCGGAGCTGGAGCTCCTGGCCTGACAGCGCCCCGCCCGAGACTCCCGGCCGGCCTCACGCCCGCCTGCCTGGTCGTTCGCCTGGCTGCCTGGTCGTTCGCCTGGCTGCCTGGTCCGCGCTCTTGGACCACTCCCTCCGTCGTGGGCGGGCCGGGGGCGCGGTCAGCTGGCTATATCACCAGGGCTCGTCACCATCGGCCGGTCCACGACACGAGCCCCTTGCCACGAGCTTCCCCTGACTCGAGCACCCCTGATTCGACTGCCTGGGACCGGCCCACCCCGTGGCCAGCTCACCCAGTTGCCTGCCCGCTCGGGCACGGGCTCACCCTTGGGGGCGGCTGGCTCAGCAGGCCACAGCCCCCGGTGAGGAGGCACGGGAGCGGCGGCGCAGCAGCGCATCGGGTCCGACGGCGGGCGTCCCCAGGCGACGGTCCCGCACGGCCCACGGCCAGGTCATGAGCGACCACATCACGGCGATTCACGGGGACCGGTCGCCTCAGCAGGGCCCCCAGCAGGGCGCCGAGACCCGTCATGGACGGGCCGATGCTGAGGTCAGCTGGCTATATCACCAGGGCTCGTCACCATCGGCCCGTCCGTGACACCGTCCGCCGGTCCGTGGCACGAGGGCCAGTCTGTGACCCCCTCGGCTCGTCCATGACGCGAGGGCCCGGCCCGGACTCATCCTGGAGGCGACGGCGCAGCAGGGCACCGGGTGCGATGGCTGGGGTCCCGCGGCGGGCGTCGAGCGCGGCCCACGGCCAGGTCATCAGCGCCCACACCACGGCGATCGCGACGGCTTCGACCAGCAGATACTGAGGCCAGGGGCCCATCACGTCCAGGATGCTGGGGCCGGCCGGGGCGCGGTTGAGATAGCCGTAGTTCGCGCCCGCCAGCGCGTTCCCGGCGAAAGCGATCCCCGCCCACGCCACCGTGACCGCATAGGCGACGCCGTAGCCGCGCCAGGTGGGCCGGAAGCCGAGACCCCAGATCAGCACGACGGGTGCCAGGACACCGCTCGCGTGGGCGATCCAGTACTCGGTGAACTCCAGCGGGATCCACACGAAGTAGTTCACGTCCGGCGTGAGCACCGACTGCATATTCAGCGTCAGGCCCCAGAAGTACGTCACCACGATCGCCCAGGGAGCCCGGGTGATCAGAGCCAACGGCACGATGAAGCGCAGCGCGTCGGAGAAGTGCAGCGGGAGGGACTCATCGAGGTTCCAGGACCAGGGCAGGAAGCCCCACACGGTCCAGAGCACGCTGTTGGCCAGCAGGATCCACCCGGCCGCTCGCAGCGAACGGTCCACATCCGCTGGGTGCGCTCGCCGGGCCCACACCACCAGAGCGAGTGCGGCGATCACGATCAGGGCGAGGACGCTCAGATGTGCGCCCCCATAAGCGGGCATCTGCCCGAGTGGGCCCGCGAGGAGCATGCCCTGGCTCGAGTCGGTTCTCGGCATCTCTGTCCTCTCTCCTCGCGTGGTGCCCATCGGGCAGACCTTGCCGTCGTCGGCTGCCGACGATCGACGACCGCGGACAGCCAGCAGATGGCCCGGCACGATCATCGTCATGGCGAACAACCGGTCCGAGACTACGAGAGCGCCCCGCCATGGCGGGGCGCTCTGCGCGATGTCGTACGGGAACTACGGGAACAGCGGGTCGTGCGTGCGGGTGGGGCCCGTCGGGGTCAGGCGGCCACGGCCTGCTTCCGGCTCGAGCTCTCCTTGAGCAGGGTGACCACGGCGGCCGCGACGACGGTGCCGGCGAGGATCGCCAGGATGAAGCCCCAGATCGGGCTGATCGCGAAGGCGACGAAGATGCCGCCGTGAGGTGCCTGCGAGCCGACGCCGAGCGCCATGATCAGTGCACCGGTGACGGCGCCGCCGGTCATCATCGAGGGGATCACGCGCAGCGGGTCCGCCGCGGCGAAGGGGATCGAGCCCTCGGTGATGAAGGCCGCGCCGAGCAGCCAGGCGGTGGTGCCGTTCTCCCGCTCGACCGGCGTGTACAGCTTCCGGCGCACCACGGTGGACAGCGCCATCGCGAGCGGCGGCACCATGCCGGCGGCCATCACGGCGGCCATGATCTGGAAGGAGGCCTCGGTGCCCTGCGAGAGTCCCGCCGTGGCGAAGAGGTAGGCCGCCTTGTTGACCGGGCCGCCCAGGTCGAAGCACATCATCAGGCCGATGATCACGCCGAGCAGGACCGCGGAGGAGCCGGACATCCCGGTCAGCCCGTCCTGGAGAGCAGTCATCAGCGAGGCGAGCGGACGGCCCAGGAACATCAGCATCAGGCCGCCCACGACGAGGGTGGTGAGCAGCGGGATGATCACGACGGGCATGAGCCCTGCGAGCCACCGCGGCGGCTTCAGAGTCGTGAACCACAGGGCCACGAGACCGGCCAGGAGACCGGTGATCAGACCGCCCAGGAAGCCGGCGCCGACCAGCACGGAGACCGCGCCGCCGATGAACCCGGGGGCGATCCCGGGGCGGCCGGCGAGCCCGTAGGCGATGTAGCCGGACAGGGCCGCGACCAGGAAGCCCATGCCGAGGTCACCGACGGTGAAGAACACGGCGCCGAGGTAGAGGGCGAGGCCCGACCGCTCCGTCAGCGTCTGGCCCGTCGCCGCCTCGTAGGGCATATGGTCCGGGAGCGAGGTGAGCGAATAGCCGGTGGCGACGTCCTGGGCCACGAAGGCCACGTCGAAGCCGGCGATGAGGAAGCCCAGCGCCATGAGCAGGCCACCGGCGGCGACGAACGGGATCATGTAGGACACGCCCGTCATGACCGCGGCCTGGATCCGCTTGGGCCAGGACTGCTGGCCTCCGGACCCCGAGGCGGACTCCGAGCTGCCCGATGCTGTCGGGACGCGTCGCGCCGAGGGATCCGAGGAGGCCGCGACGGCCTCGTCGATCATCTGCGGTCCATGAGAGATGGCGCGCTTGACGGGGTGCTCGACCAGCGGGACGCCGGCGAAGCGCTCACGACCGGAGACGTTCACATCAGCAGCGATGATCAGGGCGCTCGCGGCGGCGATCTGCTCGTCGGTGAACGGAGTGATGCCACCGGAGCCCTGGGTCTCGACATGCAGCTCGACGCCCTTGTCCTTCGCAGCATTCTCGAGGGACTCGGCCGCCATGTAGGTGTGCGCGATCCCGGTCGGGCACGAGGTGATCGCGAGCAGCACGGGCGCGTCGCCCGCCTCTGTGGTGCCTGCAGCATCGGTGCCTGCGGCAGCGCTCTCAGCGGCAACGGCTCCGGCTGCGGAACCCCCGGCGGGAGCGTCGGCCGTGGAACTCCCAGCGGTCGCGGAGCCGGCGCTCGTCCCGGCGGCGGGCTGCGCCGACGGCTCGGGCTCGATCACGCCCATCACCAGGTCGGAGACCTCATGGGGCTCCCGGGCGGCACGCAGGTCCGCGAGGAACTCGGGACGGATCAGGGCGCGGGAGAGCTGGGCGAGCAGCTTCAGGTGCTGGTCGTCGGTGCCCGCCGGGGCGGCGATGCCGATGATGAGGTCCGCAGGCCCGTCGGCCGATCCGAAGTCGACCGGCTCGGACAGGCGCAGGAAGCCCAGCGCCGCCTCGTGGACCGCGTCGGTGCGGCAGTGGGGGATCGCGAAGCCGCCGGGCATGCCGGTGGCGAAGGATTCCTCGCGCTTGAGCAGTCCAGCCTCGAGGCCGTCGCGGTCCGCGCGGCCGGTGGCGGAGATCAGATCAGCCATCAGGCCGATCACGGCGTGCTTGTCACCGGGAGGGTCCACCTCCAGGCGGACCAGCTCGGGGGTCATCAGTGATCCGGGCATGTGTGCTCCTTCGAACGGGCTGTCCCACGGGGGCGGGACGGAGAGAGGCAGGGGACGAGAGGGGTCAGAGTCGGACGACGCCATCCGCAGCGATACGGACCTGATCGGGACGGGGGATGGTGGTGCCGGGCAGGCCGACGGCGGCGGTCCCGTACGCGAGGGCGCGGGCCAGGCGCAGGCCGGGGGCCTCGCCGAGCTCGCGGCTGATCAGGTAGCCGGCGGTCGCGGAGTCGCCGGCGCCGACGGTCGAGACCACGGGGGAGGAGGCCGAGGGGCAGTACCAGGCGGCTCCTTCGGTGGCGAGCAGTCCGCCGGCCGCGCCGAGGGTCACGAGCACGGCTCCGACACCGCGGTGGTGGAGGTTCAGAGCCGCGTCGCGGACGCCTTCGAGGTTCCCGTCGCTCACCTGGCTCTCGAGCACGTCGCCGGAGACGCCGACGATCTGGCCGAGCTCCTCGGCATTGGGCTTGAGGAAGTCCGGGGCGGTGCCGGGAAGTGCCGCGGCAACGGCACCGAGCGGCGCATCCGAGGTGTCGACGCCGACGCGGGCGCCGCGCGCCTGCAACAGCTCGATCAGGCGCACGTACTCGTCGGCCGGGAGCCCGGGAGCGAGCGAGCCGGAGAGCATGACGATGTCCTCGTCCCCGATGCTCGAGATCAGCAGCTGCTCGAGCCCCGCGATCTCCTCCTCGCCGAGCGTGGCACCGGGCTCGTTGAGCTTGGTGGTGACCTGCGGCGAGGACAGCACGGTGAGGTTCGTGCGCACCGGGCCGACGATCGGAGCGGCCCGGTGGGGGAGCCCTTCGGCCTCGAGGAGGGCGAGCAGGGGGTCCGACGGGGCGGCCGGCAGGATCGCGGTCACGTCGATCCCGGCGCGGTGCACGCCGAGCGCGACGTTGATGCCCTTGCCGCCGGGCTGGGTGCTGTCGCCGCTGATGCGGTGCACCCCTCCGGGGACGAGCGGACCGCCCAGGTCGACCGTGCGGTCCAGCGAGGGGTTCGCGGTGAAGGTGACGATCATGCGCAGATCACCTCGACCCCGGCGTCGGTGAGCTGGCGCAGCACCTCGGGCGGCAGGCCGTCGTCGGTGACGAGGGTGTCGATGTCCGCGGCGCGCGCGAAGGTCACCAGGTGCCGGGAACCGGCCTTCGAGGAATCGGCGAGGACGACCCGCAGCCCGGCGGAGCGGACCATCGCGTTCTTCACCGCGGCCTCGTCGGGGTCCGGGGTGGTGAACCCCTCGCCGTCCAGGCCGTTGCAGCCCAGGAACGCGATCTCGGGATGCAGGAGGCGCATCGCGTCGACGGTCGCGGAACCGACGGCGGCCTGGGTCGTGGGGCGCACGCGGCCCGGGAGCACATGCACCTCGAGATCGGTGTGCACGAGAGCGCCCTGGGCGATCGCGGGAGCATTGGTGATCACGGGGCCGCGCCGGCCGGAGAGATGGGGGAGAAGCTCAGCGGTGGTGCTCCCGGCGTCGATCAGCACGGCGGCGCCCGGGTCTGCGGGGAGCAGGCGCGCGGCGGCCGTCGCGATCCGTCGTTTCACCTCGACGTTGGTGGTCCGGCGGGACTCGAGGTCGGGCTCGACCTCGGTGGTGCTCCGGGGGACGGCGCCGCCGTGGACCCGGGTCAGCGCTCCCTGCCCCGCGAGCTGGTCGAGGTCGCGCCGAACGGTCTCGGTGGCGACGTCGAACTGCGCGGAGAGGTCCGTGACGGCGACCCGGCCGGACTGCGCGAGGGTGTCGAGGATCTGTCGCTGGCGTTCGCGGGCGTACATGGGGTCACCTGCCTCATCGAAGGAGAGATCGCGGGCGTCGGGCGAGCCTCGGCTCCACGGATGCCCGCACACTACGCCACAAAGCCACACAAAACAACAGAATAGTTATGTGGGAATCTGTGGCTGGGCGGGTGAGTCGAGGGCAGGAGGAGGAGAACTGGCGGGTGGACGGACGGTCCGGAGGAGTCGACCGTCACGCGGGCGCTTGCTGCACGGGCTCGAGCGCATGCGGGCCGATACCATCGATGCTCTCTGCGTCGATCGCACCCCGAGGAGAAGAGAAAAGATGTCCCAGGCCTACCATGCCGACTCGTCCGAGCTGTCGACCAAGGAGGTCCTGACCTGGGAGCTGTTCGGCACCGCCTCACGGGAGCTCGCGCAGATCATCGCCGATTCGGCGTTCGCGCCGGAGATCGTCATCGCGGTGGCCCGCGGCGGCCTGCTGCCGGCCGGGTCGCTCTCCTACGCCCTGGGGCTGAAGCTCGCCGACGCGATCAACGTCGAGTTCTACACCGACGTCCACGAGACCCTGCCCGAGCCCGTGCTGCTCGCCCCGATGCTGGACAACGAGTCGATCCAGGGCAAGCGCCTCCTCGTGGTCGATGACGTCGCCGACTCCGGCCGCACCCTCGCCCTCGTGCTCGACCTGCTGCGCGAGCAGGGCGCCGACGCCCGCAGCGCCGTGCTCTACTCGAAGTCCGCCTCCGTCGTCTCCCCGGACTTCGTGTGGCGGCGCACCGACGAGTGGATCGTCTTCCCGTGGTCGGCCGAGCCGCCGGTCGTCGCGAACACCGATGCGGAGACCCCGACCGCCTGAGGGTCGCTCAGCCCCTGCACCACGACGAACGGCCGACGGCCGCGGGACATCACCCGCAGGCCCGTCGGCCGTTCGTCGTCCGGGCGTCGACTACGTCAAGGCGTCGACTCCTTTCTTTCGGACTCCGACTACTTTCGGACTCCGACGGCGGCGGAAGGCGCACTCTGGTGCCAGGTGCGGTCGTAGGCCGTGACCGCGTAGTACCCGCTGCCGTCGGCCCCCTCGGCGTCGAGGTGCACGAGCGCCTGCGAGCCCCGGTCCGCGCGCACGCTCGCCACCAGATTCCGCCCGTCGGCGAGAGCCTCCTCGGTCACCTCAGCGGTGGGCAGGTGCCACAGGGCATAGCTCGTGGCTCCGTGCCCTCGCCAGCGCACCTGCACCCCGTCCTCCGTGCGGCGCACCACGAGCACGGTCGGCGCATCGGGGGCCTCGCCGGGCACCTGCTCGAGCTCGGGCACGATCGCCGGGTGCTGGTACTGGCGCTGCACGAGGTCGTCGACCGATCTGGTGGTGTCATCGCGCAGGCTAGCCGCGCTGAAGTACACGTTGCCGTCCACGGCATCCAGGCTGCGGGTCAGGTCGACGTGATCGCCCAGCTCCGTGACCTCGGGGAACACCCCGGTGATCGCCTTGTACGCGGCTTCGCCGATGTACAGCCCCACGTTGGTCCCCTCGACCTTCTCGGCCCACCAGTGCACGAGCGTCTCGTAGTCCGCGGCGGGGTGGCCGAACTGCCAGTAGATCTGCGGGGTGATGTAGTCGACCCAACCCTCGCGCACCCAGCGCAGCGAATCCGCGCAGATGATCTCGTAGCTCTCCGAGCCCGAGGTGTCCGACCCCTCCGGATCGCTCGTGGAGTTCCGCCAGATCCCGAACGGGCTGATCCCGAAGCGCACCCACGGCTTCTCCGCATGGATCCGCTCCTGCATCTCGCTGACCAGCAGGTTGATGTTCTCACGGCGCCAGTCCTCGATCCCGGTGGCGCCATCGGACTGGGCCTCGTACGTAGCCTGGTCCGGATAGGTCTTCCCGGCGATCGCGTAGGGGTAGAAGTAGTCGTCGAAGTGGGCGCCGTCCACGTCGTACCGCGAGATCGCATCCATCATCGCGTCCTGCACGAAGGCGCGCACCTCGGGCAGGCCCGGGTCGTAGTAGAGCTTCCCGCCGAAGGGCCAGACCCAGTCGGGGTGCACCCGCGCCGGATGGTCCTCGACCAGATCAGGCGTCTCGCTCATCGCAACCCGGTAGGGGTTGAACCAGGCGTGGAACTCGATGTTGCGCTCATGGGCGGCGTCGATCTGGAAGGCCAGCGGATCGTAGCCGGGGTCCTGCCCCTGAGTACCGGTGAGGTACATCGACCAGGGCTCGACGCGGGAGGGCCAGAAGGCATCCGCCGTGGGCCGCACCTGGGCGATGATCGCGTTCAGGCCGAGCGACTGCGCACGGTCCAGCCAGGCGATGTACTCGGCCTTCTGCTCCTCGACGCTGAGCCCCGGCTTCGAGGGCCAGTCGATGTTGACCACGGAGGAGAGCCACATGGCGCGGAACTCCCGGGAGGGCGGGGGAGCGGGGTCCGCCCCGGGGGCGGCGGGCGCGGAGGCGGCAACAGCCGGTACCGCCGACGCTGCCGCCGCGGCGGTGACGGCGGTTCCGCCGACGGCGGCCCGGGTGGACAGGGACAGGAAGGAACGGCGATCGACTGAATGCACGGCGCTGTGGACTCCTCGGTCGGTGACGGTGGTCACCAACCGTCGCACGACCGAGGAGGCCGGGCAAGCATCGCCACGACACCCGGAGGCTGCGCCGTGACGTCGGCAAGGACAGCCACGACGCCCGGAGACAGTGCCGTGACGTCGGTAAGGACAGCCGCGACGCCCGGTGGCGCTGCCGGGACGTCGGGTGCGCGGGCGTCAGCCCTTCGCGTCGGGACCGAGGGAACCGGCCTCGGGTTTCCCGGCGCTCTGCGAGGCACTGCCCTGGCCTGCTTCGTGCTGGTCGGCGCTGTCGCCGGCGTGCCCGCTCTCGGCGTGCCCGCCCTCGTCGTGATGCCCGAAGGGCAGGAAGTGCATGATCACGGCGATGACGCCGCCGATGATCAGGCCGAACACGAAGGAGAAAGCAGTGTTGATCAGCCAGCCGAGGATCGCACCGACCCCGGCGATGCCGGCGACGGCGCCTTCGAGGTGGTGCACGAACCCGTAGGGCTGGGCGAGGCCGAGGTCATGGGTGCCGACCAGCAGGATGTGTCCACCCACCCACAGCATCGCGACCATGCCCACGTAGCTGATGACGTTCATGACCTTCGGCATCGCGCCGACCAGACCGCGGCCGAACTTCTGCTTGAACTCGGAGTCGTGGTCAGCCGCCATGGCCAGCCCGACGTCATCCATCTTCACCAGGACGCCCACGGCCCCGTAGACGAGGACGGTGATGCCGATGGCCACGACCACGAGCACGATCGCGCGTGCCCACAGCGAGTCTGCGTCGATCGAATTCATGGAGATGACCATGATCTCGGCGGAGAGGATGAGGTCGGTGCGCACCGCGCTCGAGACGATCTTGTCCTCGGCGCCGGCACCCTCGGCGGCCGCCGGGGCCTTCTTGGGCTTCCCGCTGACCAGCTCCCAGATCTTCTCGGCGCCCTCGAAGCTGAGGTAGAGGCCACCGAGCATGAGGATCGGAGTCAGCGCCCAGGGGGCGAAAGCGCTGAGCAGCAGCAGGACCGGAAGGATGAAGATCAGCTTGTTGCGGAAGGAGCCCTTGGTGATCCGCCAGATGATCGGCAGCTCGCGCTTAGGCTCGAGCCCTTTCACGTACTGCGGTGTCACGGCCGCGTCGTCGATGACGACACCCATGGCTTTGGAGCCCGCCTTGGCGGAGGCTGCGGCGACATCGTCGGTGCTGGCGGCGGCGAGCCGCGCGAGCGCTGCGACGTCGTCGAGGAGTGCGGCGAGTCCACCGGCCATGCGAGGTTCCTTCCCCCGAGGGATCGGACGCCCGACGGCGACCGCGGTCAGGATATCGGTCGCGGCACGAGCGCGGTGCACGAGCGCGGTGCACGGGCGCGCGCATCGAGGGTGTCGACGGCGGAGAGCGCCACGCGGATCACGACGCATTCCACCAGGAGTGAACCTGGACGGCACGGTCTCGACGTGCGCTGATGACGGTGCAAAGGTGGGCACATGGATATTGCACTTATCGGAGGACATGGCAAGGTCGCGCTGCTCGCTGAGCCGCTGCTCGTGGAGGCGGGCCACACCGTCCACGCGGTGATCCGCGATCCGGAGCAGACGGCGGAGATCGAGGCCACCGGGGCGAAGGCCGTCGTGGCGGACATCGAATCGCTCGACGCGGATGGCTGGGACGAGCTGCTGCGCGGCAAGGACGCGGTGGTGTGGTCGGCCGGCGCCGGCGGCGGAAGCCCGCAGCGCACCTGGGCAGTGGACCGGGACGCGGCGATCGCGTCGATGGAGTCGGCCCGGCGCGTCGGCGCCACTCGCTACGTGATGGTCAGCTACTTCGGCGCGAGCCTCGAGCACGGCGTGCCCGAGGATGAGCCGTTCTTCGCCTACGCCGAGTCCAAGGCCCAGGCGGACGCGCACCTGCAGGGCACGGACCTGGAGTGGACCATCCTCGGCCCCTCCGGTCTCACCCTCGAGGAGCCCACCGGGCGGATCGACGCCACCACCTCCGAGAGCAGCACCGTCTCGCGCGGGAACGTGGCCCGCACCATCGTGGCGGCACTCGATCGCCCCGGAACCGTCGGGAAGTTCCTGACCTACAACGACGGTGAGCAGGAGATCGGCGCGGCCTTCGACGCCGCCGTCTGATCGACGGTCCCTCTGGACGACGGTCCCGTCTGAACGACGCCGACTTCTGAACGACGCGGTCTTCTGATCGGTCCCGGCAGGTGAGTGCTCGCACTCACCTGCCGGGGCCGTCGGCTGTCCGGGGTCATGCCCTATCGTGAGGGAGTTTGCCCGGCCGATCGCCGGGCCCGGACAGAGGAGAAGCAGTGGACAGCGCACGACGGTGGGGCGGGGTCGTCGCCCTCGCCCTGGGGATCTTCATCCTCATCACGATCGAGGAGCTGCCCATCGGCGTCCTCAGCGTGATGGCACCGGATCTCGGGGTCAGCGCCGGCGTGGCAGGCCTCGCCGTGACCGTCCCCGGAGTGCTCGCCGGCATCGTCGCCGTGCTCACCCCGGTGATCGTGCGCGGACTCGATCGCCGCCTCGTGCTGGTGATCGCCCTGGCCTCGGTGGTGCTCTCCAGTCTGCTGAGCGCCGTGGCACCCACCTTCGCGGTGCTCCTGATCGCCCGGCTCTTCGCCGGGGTCTCGATCGGTCTGTACTGGGCCGTGCTGGCCATCGTCGCGATCGGCCAGGTCTCTCGGGAGCACACCTCCCGGGCCCTGACCGTCGCCTTCGGCGGCGCGGGCGCGGCCCTGGTGCTGGGCGTCCCCGTCGCCGCCTGGATCGGCACGCACGTGGGCTGGCGCACCGCGTTCGTGGTGGTGGGCGTCGCGGCGGCAGTGGTCGCGGTGCTGATCCTGGTCCTCGTGAAGCCGGTGCGCTCGCCGGTGAAGGTGACGCCGTCGATGATGCTCGCCGCCGCCCGCACCCGCGGCGTGCGCTACGCCGTGGCGCTCACCTCGCTGGTGGTGGTCGCACAGTTCATCACCTATGCGTATGTCAGCCCCATCCTCCTGGAGCGGGCTGGGGTCCCGGTCACTCAGGTCGGGCTGATGCTGCTGGTGTTCGGCATCGCCGGGCTGATCGGCAATTTCGCGGTCGCCGCGCTGCTGAGCCGCAGCGCCCCCTGGGGCGTGCTCGTGGTCTCGGCCGGCATGGGCGTCGCGCTGCTGGCCGTGCTCGTGCTGATGCGCAGCCCCGCCTCGGCCCTCGCGATCATGCCGCTGTGGGGCCTGTTCGTCGGCGCGATCTCGGTGGCGATCCAGGCGTTCGTCAACACTCAGGCCACGGAGGTGATCGAGGAGGGCACCGCACTGAACAGCGCCGTGTTCAACACCGCCATCGCCGGGGGCGCCCTCGTGGGTGGCCTGATCATCGACTCGGCCGGCCAGACCGCGCTGATCGTGACCTCCACGGTGATGATCGTCGCCGGCGTGCTGGTCGCGGTGAACTACCTGCGCACCACGCCGCGCGCGCACGTCGGTGCCTGAATCGGCCGGCGAGTCAGCCGGTGATCCGGAACGAGTCCGCCCCGCGCGGCGTCTCCGGGCGCACGTCGATCCCGCTCACGTGCGCGCTCGTCGGCCCCTGACGCAGCCAGGCGAGCATCGCGTCGACCGCGTGCTGCGCCCCTTCGATGTCGGCCTCGACCGTGCCGTCCCACAGATTGCGCACGGTGCCGGCCACACCGAGCCGCGCCGCCTCCGAGGCGGCCGCCATCCGGAAGCCGACGCCCTGGACCTGCCCGCGCACCCGGACGATCCTGCGCTGCGCCTCTGCTGATCCGCTCGCCAGCTCGGGGTTCCGCTGCGTGCTCATCTCGTCCTCTCCGACCTGCCGACCCCCCCCGTCCCAGCGGCGGGCCGCCTCAGTTGTCGCCCCCGGTGTCCTGGGCCTGCGCGGGGGCGCCGTCGCCCGCCTCGTCCGCGTTGTCGTCCCACTGCCACTGCGCGATGTGCGCCGGATCCTCGCCGTGCTCGTACGCGTGGGCTCGTGCCTGGAGCCGTGCGTCGACCATCCGCTGGCGCAGTCCCGCATACCGGGTGGCGAGGCCCTCGACCCGGTCGATCACGTCCATCACCAGGTGATAGCGGTCGGAGTCGTTGAGCATGAGCATGTCGAAGGGAGTGGTCGTGGTGCCCTCCTCCTTGTAGCCGCGCACGTGGATCCGGGAGCTGCGATCGTGGCGGTAGGCCAGGCGGTGGATCAGCCAGGGATACCCGTGGTACGCGAAGATCACCGGGATGTCCTCGCCGAACAGCCCGTCGAAGTCCTCCGGGGAGAGGCCATGGGGATGCTCGGTGTCCTCCTGCAGGCGCATGAGGTCCACGACGTTGATCACCCGGACCTTCAGGCCGGGGATCGCTTCGCGCAGGATCTTCGCAGCCGCGAGAGTCTCGATGGTGGGGATGTCGCCGGCGCAGCCCAGCACCACGTCCGGCTCCTCGCCGTCCACCTCGGTGCCGGCCCATTCCCAGATCCCGAGCCCGCGCGCGCAGTGCACCACGGCCTCGTCCATGCTCAGCCAGTTCGGGTTGGGCTGCTTCCCGGCCACCACCACGTTCACGTACTGGCGCGAGCGCAGGCAGTGGTCGTAGGTGGACAGCAGCGTGTTCGCATCCGGCGGCAGGTACACCCGCACGATCTCGGCCTTCTTGTTGACCAGGTGATCGATGAACCCGGGATCCTGATGGCTGAAACCGTTGTGGTCCTGTCGCCACACGTGCGAGCTGAGCAAGTAGTTCAGCGAGGCGATCGGCCGGCGCCACTCCAGCTCGTTGGTGACCTTCAACCACTTGGCGTGCTGATTGACCATCGAGTCGACGATGTGGATGAACGCCTCGTAGGAGGAGAACAGGCCGTGGCGGCCGGTGAGCAGGTATCCCTCGAGCCAGCCCTGGCACTGATGCTCCGAGAGCACCTCCATGACGCGGCCGGATCGCGCCAGGTGCTCCTCGCGGTCGTGCGGCTCGAAGTCCGCGTTCCACTGCTTGTCGGTCACCTCGTACACCGATTGCAGACGGTTCGAGGCTGTCTCATCGGGCCCGAAGATCCGGAAGTTCTCGGGATTCTCGGTCACCACGTCCCGCAGCCAGCCGCCCAGCACCCTGGTGGCTTCGGAGACCGAGGCTCCCGGATGCTGCACCTCGACGGCGTGGTCGCGGAAGTCCGGAAGGCGCAGCGGGATCAGCACGGAGCCGCCATTGGTGGCCGGGTTCGCGGACATCCGCTGCAGCTCGCTCGGAGCGGCGGCCGCGATGTCCTCGAGCAGGTGACCCTCCTCGTCGAACAGCTCCTCGGGGCGGTAGGAGCGGAGCCAGGTGTCGAGGTCGGCGAGGTGCTCCTCGGTGTCCCGGGCGCTCGCGAGCGGCACCTGATGGGAGCGCCAGGACCCCTCCGTGACCTGCCCGTCGATGGTCTTCGGCCCGGTCCATCCCTTGGGGGTGCGGAAGATGATCATCGGCCACGCGGGCCGCTCCGTCTCGCGGCCGGCCGCGGCATCGGCCTGCGCCTGCTGCTTGATCTCTGCGATCTGGTCCAGCGCCGTGTCGAGCACCGCGGCGAAGCGCTCGTGCGCCGCCATCGGATCCTCGTCCTGGAACCCGCCGGTGAAGAACAGCGGGGTGTGCCCGTAGCCGCGCATCAGCGCCTCGAGCTCCTCGTCGCCGATGCGGGCCAGCACGGTGGGGTTGGCGATCTTGTAGCCGTTCAGGTGCAGGATCGGCAGCACCACCCCGTCCTGCTGGGGGTTCGTGAACTTGTTGGAGTGCCAGGAGGTCGCCAGCGGACCGGTCTCCGCCTCGCCGTCGCCCACCACGGTGAAGGCGATCTGGTCGGGGCGGTCGAACATGGCGCCGTAGGCGTGGGAGAGGGCATAGCCGAGCTCGCCGCCCTCGTGGATCGAGCCGGGGGTCTCCGGAGCGACATGCGAGGGGATGCCGCCGGGGAAGGAGAACTGCGTGAACAGCCGCTTCAGGCCGTCCTCGTCCGGGCTCACGGCGGGATACACCTCGGAATAGGTGCCCTCGAGGTAGCTCGCCGCCACCAGACCCGGCCCGCCATGGCCGGGCCCGGTGATGTACATGGCGTGCAGGCCCCGCTGCCGGATCGCCCGGTTCGCATGGGCGTAGAGGAAGGTCAGCCCCGGGGTGGTGCCCCAGTGGCCGAGCAGGCGGGGTTTGACGTGCTCGCGCTGCAGAGGGATGCGCAGCAGCGGGTTGTCCTTGAGGTAGATCTGCCCGACCGAGAGGTAGTTCGCGGCCCGCCACCAGGCGTGGATCCGGTGCAGCTCCTCCTCGGTGGGGGACTGCGCGGGGGAGTCCGGCCAGGTGCTCGTGGTGGTGTTCGCGGTGGTCCTCGTAGAGGTCATGGCGCCTTCCTGCTGCATCGGACATCAGGGTCCCCTGGGGGCTGCTTCCCACCGTAGGTCGTCGGTGGCGGACGGGGAAGGCCGGAGGTCCCGATCAACGGATCTGTGCCGCCCGGAGACCCCTGCCCCGCACGCGCCCTGCGACACGTGGTGGCAGTGGGGCCGGTGAGAGCCCGATGAGAGTGTTCTCAGAGTGCTGGATCTCCTGGGAAGTGCCTCGTAGCCTGGGGGTATCTTCACGACGTATGCCGGGCCCGCCCCGGCAGGACAAGGACCGCCATGATCCGCACGATGCGCTCACGCTCCACCCTCCGCAGCACCACGCGGGCCGCCGCCCTCGGCGCCCTCGTCATCGCCCTCGCCGCCGGGTGCGGGGACACCTCCGGGGACGACGGCTCTCCGGCCGACGGGGACTCCGACCCCTCCGTGAGCGACGGTGGGGAGGCGACGGGCGACGACGCCTCCGGCGGCGACGGCTCCGCAGGCGGCGACACCTCGGAAGCGGTTGGCGCCTCGGATGCAGGTGGCGCCGACGGGGCGCCCTCGGACGGCGGCACGGCAGGCGATGGCGCCGGTGACGACGCGGCGGCCGGCGGCGCACCGCTCCCCGAGAGCGCCGACCTCGCCACCGAGCAGCTGCCGGTTCCCGTGGAGGACGCCGTCGCGATCGCGCTGGAGACCGCAGGCGGCGGGGAGACGGTGTCGGTCTCGATCGACCACGACGACGACCGCGACTGGGTGTGGGAGATCGAGGTGGCCCTGGACGGCCGCGAGCACGAGATCGACATCGACGCCGCCACCGGTGAGGTCCTCCAGCACGAGGAGGACGACGACAGGGTCGACGAGCCGGCCGTGGACGTCACCTCGCCCATGACTCCCGCCGAGGCGATCGATCTCGCCCTGCAGAAGCACGACGGCCGGGTCTCCAGCTGGGACCTCGACTCCGACGACGGCACGATCCGCTACCAGATCGACCTCGAGCGGTCCGGCGGCGACGACACCGAGATCGAGGTCGACGTCGAGACCGGTGAGGTACGGGTCGAGGACTGATCCGTCGCAGGAGCACGAGCAGGAGCTGCACTGCTCGACGCGGTGTGCGCTCGTACGGGCGTTGTCGACACCGTGCGCGTCTGAGATGCTCCTGGCATGGCCTCCCTCGTGCAGCCGACCATCGCCGAGGGCTCCCTCTCGTCCGCCGCCCAGCCAGTGCTCCGGGCCGGACCGATGATCTTGAGGCCGTGGACCGAAGGCGACATCCCAGCAGTGTCTGCTGCGTACTCGGACCCCGAGATCCGGCGTTGGCATGCACGATCCATGTCGTGCGAGGAAGCGAGCACCTGGATCTCGGGGGCTCATGAGGCGTGGACGCTGGAGACGGGAGTCAGCTGGGCCGTGGACGTCGACGGTGCACTGGCAGCACGGATGACGCTCAGGGTCGAGAAGACCGACGGCATCGCGACGGCCGCGTACTGGGTACGACCTGACGTCCGAGGCCGAGGGGTCGCGGCCCGAGCGCTCGACTCGGCGGCACGCTGGGCGTTCTCCGTCGGGATGCATCGCGTCGAGCTCGAGCACTCGACGAGGAATCCGGGCTCGTGCCGCGTCGCGATCAGAGCCGGGTTCGCCGCAGAGGGGACACGTCGCCAGAGCGTCCTGCACGCCGACGGATGGCATGACATGCACACGCACGCGAAGATCGCGGAGTGAGCCGGCGCTCGAGAGTGTGCAGCACTGCGGAACTGCCTGATCACGGCATGCGGCCCGACCTCATCGTAGACGTCAGATGCGCCAGTGCTCCGCCTCAAGCTCCTCTGCTGCAGCGCGCGACCAGCTGGATCGCCCGTCGGACTCAGGAACCGTCGCGAGTGAGTACCACAGCACGAGGATCCGCCGCCATCGCCGCTCCGAGTCGCTCGGCCGGTTGACTGCGTCGTATCCCCGGAAGAACTCTTCGCGCACCGCCAGAGTGACCGGCTCCCAGTCGGTGAACCTCGTGCCGAGGAGCACGGCGGACCGTCCGACCTCATCCACGCGGAGGTCGACCCTCGCCTCATCGAAGTCCAGCACAGCGGCCACCTTGTTCCCCGACCACAGGATGTTGGTGGAGCGGTAGTCGCCATGCAGCAGCTGCACCGGCAGGCCATCGTCCTCGGCGTCCAGGGAGTCCGCGAGCGTGCGCAGCGCTGGCGCCGGAAGGTGGGAGCAATCACCGCTGAGCCACTCCTCGATCCGCGCCCGCACGCTCGGGACCGCGTCAGACGAACCCAGAACCGGAACGTCCTGCGTGATCTCGGCGAGTGCATGGTGCAGCCGGGCGAGCTGAGCACCGGCGCCGTGCACCTGAGTCGGATCCGCCGTGTCGAGGATCTGTCCGGGGATCTCCCGTTGCAGCGCGAGGGAGACGCCATCGACCTCGACCTGTCGTCGACCATCACAGGAGGTCAACGGAGCCGAGACCGGGACCTCCCGGTGGGCCAGCTCGGCGAGCACGTTCGACAACGCCCCCAGCCGCACGAACCTGTCGGTCGCGATCGACCATTTCGCGACCAGCGTTCCTGCCGACGTCCCGAGCCACGTCAGGGCGTTGCTGTCCGACATCACGATCCGTGCGCAGGAGAAGACCTCGATTCCCCAGAGCGAACGGACGGTTCCGGTGATCCAGGCAGTAGCTTCGCCGGCACCCGCGAACCCGAACCGGTCGCGCAGCACGACATCCGGAGAAGCGGCCTCCCACAGCATCTCGACGGCCGGAGTCGCCGGGGCCTGCCGATCGCTCATCGGGCTATCGCATCAGGGGCAGGACGGTCAGCTTTCATCGCGACGCGATCACCGGCTCCCCGGCCTCGTCCCGGTGCATCACCTCACGCCCGTGCTGCCACACCCGCAGCGAGCGGTTCCGGGTGTCCAGCGGATCGCCCTCCCAGAGCACCAGGTCCGCATCCTTGCCGACCTCGATCGAGCCGAGCCGGTCCTCGACGCCGAGCACCTCGGCCGGGTTCAGGGTGATCGCGCGAAGGGCGTCGGCCGGATCCATGCCGTGCTTGACGGCGAGAGCCGCCTGGTGGACGAGGAACTCGATGGGCACCACCGGGTGGTCGGTGATGATCGAGACCTTCACGCCGGCGGCGGCGAGCAGGCCGGGCGCCTTCGGGGTGCGGTGACGCACCTCCACCTTCGAGCGGGACACGATCAGCGGGCCGTACAGCACGGGCACCCCGGCGGCGGCGACCCTGTCGGCGATCAGGTACGACTCGGTGCCATGGTCCAGCACGAGCTCGAAGCCGAACTCCTCGGCGATCCGCAGCGCGGTGGCGATGTCGTCGGCCCGATGGGAGTGCTGGCGCCACGGGATCTCGCGGCGCAGCACGCGGGCGAGCGCCTCGCTCATCAGATCGGCCTCGCGATCCGACTTGTCCTTCGCCATCCACACCTGGGCCTTCGCGAAGGCCTGCCGGATCGTGAGGGCCACCCCGAGACGCGTCGACGGGGTCTGCTTGCGCTCGCCGTAGATCCGCTTGGGATTCTCACCGAGCGCGGCCTTCAACCCCGAGGGGCTGCGCAGCACCATGTCGTCCACGATCCGGCCGTGGGTGCGGATCGCCACGGCGAGCCCGCCGATGGGGTTGCCGGAGCCGGGATTCACGTTCACCGCGGTGACGCCGCCGATGATCGCGTCGTCGAAGCCGATCTCCACGGGATTGATCGCATCGATCGCCCGCGCCGCCGCCATCACCGGGTCGGTCATCTCGTTGGTGTCCTGGCCGGCCCATCCCTCGCCCTCCTCGTCGACCCCGAGGTGCACGTGGGCGTCGATGAAGCCTGGCAGCAGCCAGCCGCCGCCCGCGTCGACGACCAGCGCGTCCTCGGGGATCTCGACGTGGGGCCCGACCGCGGTGATGCGGCCGTCCTCGACCAGGACGGTGCCGTCGAGGGCGGGGGAGGAGATGGGGAGGACGTGGGCGTTGGTGAGGGCGGTGATCGTCATGCCCCGACACTCGCCCGACCGATCGGTGGAGTCAAGTGCGGGCAGAACGCCGTGCGGGCGGACTGTGCGGGTTAGCCTGCCCCTATGTCGAAGAAGCAGAAGAAGAGCGACCCCGCAGCCCAGGAGCCTCGCGGCTTCGCGATCCCGTCGGACTGGACGGAGGATCTCTCCGAGCTCGATCCGCACGCCACTCCCGGCTTCACCGGGAAGAAGGCCGACGGCAAGGAGCAGCTCGCCGCCCGGGACAGCACCCTCGACGAGCTCCAGGAGCGGCTGTACGCGGAGAACCACGGTGTCGAGGGAGGCCGCTCGGTGCTGCTGATCGTGCAGGGCATGGACACCTCCGGCAAGGGCGGCATCATGCGCCACGTGGTGGGGAACGTGGATCCCCAGGGCGTGGACATCACCGCGTTCAAGGCCCCCACCCGCGCCGAGAAGCGCCACGACTTCCTGTGGCGCATCCGCAAGCACGCCCCGGAGCCCGGGATGATCGGCGTCTTCGACCGCTCCCAGTACGAGGACGTGCTGATCCATCGCGTGCACGGCTGGGCCGACGCGAAGGAGGTCCGCAGCCGGTACACCGCGATCAACGCCTTCGAGCGTGAGCTCACCGAGGCGGGGACCGTGATCGTGAAGGTCATGCTGCACATCTCCCGCCAGGAGCAGGGCGAACGGCTCATGGAGCGGCTCGAGCGGCCCGACAAGCACTGGAAGTTCCACCCCGGGGACGTCGACGAGCGCGCGCACTGGGACGCCTACCAGGAGGCCTATACGAAGGCGCTGCGGGCCACCTCCACCGTCGGTGCCCCGTGGACCGTGGTCCCGGCGGATCGCAAGTGGTACGCCCGCCTCGCGGTGCAGCAGCTCCTGCTGGACGCGCTGCGCGGCATCGACCCGCAGTGGCCCGAGGCGGAGTTCGACGTCGCCGAGCAGACCGCCCGGCTCCAGGAGACCATGGACTGATCCGGCGCCGGGAACGGGGCGCCTGCCGGCCCCCGCCGACTCCCAGGAGTCGGCTTGTGCCGTTCAGCTCGGCGGATGATGATGGAGCCATGGCTTCCATCACCTTCAAGAACACCCCCATCTCGACCGTCGGCGAGCTTCCCGCCCAGGGCTCTGCCCTGCCGGCGTTCGAGCTCGTCGGTCAGGACCTCTCGCCGGTCGCGAGCTCCGACCTCGCCGGCAAGCGCGTCGTGCTGAACATCTTCCCCTCGCTGGACACCGGCACCTGCGCGATGAGCGTGCGCACGTTCAACGAGCTCGCCGCTGGCCTCGAGAACACCGTCGTCGTCTGCGTCTCGAAGGACCTGCCGTTCGCGCAGGCGCGCTTCTGCGGCGCCGAGGGCATCGAGAACGTCGTCACCGGCTCCGCCTTCCGCTCCTCCTTCGGCGAGGACTACGGCGTGACCATGAGCGACGGCCCGCTGGCGGGCCTGCTCTCGCGCGCCGTCGTCATCACCGACGAGACCGGCAAGGTCGTCTACACCGAGCAGGTCGGCGAGGTCTCCGAGGAGCCCGACTACGAGGGCGCGAAGGCCGCTCTGGCCTGAGAGGCATTCACCAGAGCAGCGACCCTCCGCGGCAGCCGTTGCCACCCCTGACCAGGGCCCGATCCGCCTCCCGCGCGGATCGGGCCCTGTCCCGTACCCGGGACGAAACCCATCGGAAGGACAGATCATGAGCAGCATCGAGATCACCACCGACCGCGTCCACGACGTGCTGGACGATGACGGCTCCGGCGCCGACGAGTACCGCGTGCTGGTGGACCGGCTGTGGCCGCGCGGCATCACGAAGGAGCGGCTCGCCCACGACGACTGGGACAAGGACGTAGCCCCCAGCTCCGATCTCCGGACGTCCTTCCACGACGACGACCTGGACTTCCAGGAGTTCTCGGGCCGGTACCGCCATGAGCTCGACGACAGCGACGCCCCCCAGGCGCTCCTGGACCGGGCACGGGACGCCGGAGCGCACCGGATCGTGCTCCTGTTCTCCGCGAAGGACACCGAGCACAACCACGCCCAGGTGCTGCAGGACGCGCTGCAGGACCTCGTGCGCTGAGCACGGCTCCGGCGCGGACATCCGCCCGCTCCGCCCCTCCGGGCAGTAGGGTCGTCGATCGTGGAACCGCTCTCGCTCATCGTCCTGCTCGTGATGGGCACCCTCGCCGGCGCGATCAATGCGGCCGTCGGCTCAGGCTCGCTGCTCACCCTTCCCGTGCTGATGGCCCTCGGCATCCCCCCGGGCGTCGCCGTGCGCACGAACACCGTGGGCATGCTCTTCTCGACGATCGGCTCCGTCGTCGGCTACCGCAAGGAGATCGACGCGGAGAAGCACGACCTCCCGCCGCTGGTCCTCACCGCCGCCGGCGGAGCGGTCCTCGGCTCGCTCCTGCTGCTGGTCTCCCCGGCCTCGGCGCTCGACGTCGTGGTGCCCGTGCTCATCGTGGTCGCCCTGGCGATGGTCGTGTTCCAGAAGCGGATCACCACGGCGCTGCGCGCCCGTTCCGACCGACGCAAAGCCGCCCAGGGGCAGCTCTCACCGGCCTCCGACACCGCGGAGCGCAGCCCGCTGCGCTCGCCGGCGCTCCTGGGCTCGATGGGTGCCGCCTCGATCTACGGCGGCTACTTCACCGCCGCGCAGGGCATCCTCTACCTCGGGATCCTGGGCACGTTCACCGGTCGCACGATGGGCTCGGTGAACAGCGTGAAGAATCTGCTGAGCCTGGTCGTGAACCTCTGCGCCGCAACCGTCTACGTCATCGCGCACTTCGTGTTCGGGGTGGAGATCGTGTGGCTCGCGACCGCCGCGATCGCCGTGGGCGCCCTGATCGGCGGCTACTTCGGCGCACATCTCGCCAAGCTGATGCCCGAGTGGCTGCTGCGCGGCATCATCGTCGTCGTCGCGCTGATCGCCCTCGTGCGCCAGTTCGTCTGAGCAGGAGCAGGAGCAGGAGCAGGAGCAGGAGCAGGAGCAGGAGCAGGTCTCGCAGGGCGGGCCGCCCGCAGCGTCAGCGCAGGAACGGCAGGACCTGGTCGAGCACGTCGTCCGAGGGGAACAGGGTGGCGCCATGGGTGCGCCCGGGCAGCGGGACGAACTCCGCGTCCGGCATCAACGATGCGGCCCGCACGGAGTCCTCGTACCGCGGATGATCCTCGGTGCCCGCCATCCACAGCGCCGGGACCGTGCAGTCCGCGAGCACGTGGTCGGGAATTCCGGCGGTGGCGTCGGTCGCCGTGAGCAGAGCGGCGACGGCGAGCGGATCGGCGGCCAGGAACGCGGTGCGCGTGGCGCGGTCGCGGCGTCCGGTGATGCCGGGGCCGAGGCCCTGGCCGTCGCAGAACGCCTCCATCCCGCCCTCCCGGATCGCATCGATGACCTCCGGGAAGAAGACCGAGTCGATCTGGCCCTGCTGCTCAGCAGCGGAACCTCCCAGGCTGACCAGGCGCGTCACCCGCGCAGGATGCTCGAGCGCCGCGGTCAGCGCGATCCGGGCCCCCAGCGAGTAGCCCATCAGCGCGGCCCGGCCGATGCCCTCGGCATCGAGCACCGCGAGCAGATCGGCGACGAACACATCCTGCGTGTAGGCGGCGGGATCGTGCGGGGTGCCCGACCGGCCATGCCCGCGCAGGTCCACCCTGATCACGGTGTGCTCAGCCGCGAGCGGCTCGAGATACCCCAGCCCCCGCCAGATCGCGCGCGAGAGCACGGAGCCGTGCAGCAGCACCAGGGCGGGCCCGGAGCCCGTGACGTCGTAGCGCAGGTCGATGCCGTCCACGGGGGAGGGGATGACGGGCACGGCCTGGTCCTTTCGGTCGGTCGCCCGGGGAGCAGCACCCGGAACGGGAGCCGCCAGGCAGGATACGGATGCCGACCCTGATCGGCAGGATACGGATGCCGACCCTGCTGCGCGGCGTGCGGTCGTCGGCTCTGCTCCGCGGCGGGCGGAGGGCAGCTCCGCCCGCCGGAGGGAGCGGACGGGCCGCCGGTGATGTCAGCTGGCGATATCGCCAGCTCGG
Organism: Brachybacterium tyrofermentans; assembly: GCF_039526165.1. Lineage (NCBI taxonomy): Bacteria > Bacillati > Actinomycetota > Actinomycetes > Micrococcales > Dermabacteraceae > Brachybacterium > Brachybacterium tyrofermentans. The sequence continues at coordinate 50,317 of NZ_BAAAIR010000033.1, read as the reverse complement.
ATCACCAGCGGCCCGTCCGTGCAGCTGTCCAGGGCGTCGGTCGCACGAGGAGCGGCCCTCCGGCCGTCCTCATCGCGGGCTCACAGCGCTGCGGAGATCTCCTCGAGGATGCGGTTGAACGTCGCGGACGGACGCATCACGGCCGAGATCTTCTCGAGATCGGGGCGGTAGTAGCCGCCGATGTCCGCCGGCTTGCCCTGCACCGCGAGCAGCTCGTCGGCGATGGTCTGCTCACCGTCGGTGAGCTCCTTCGCGATCGGGCCAAAGGCGGTGGCGAGCTCGGTGTCCTCGCTCTGCTGGGCCAGCTCCTGCGCCCAGTACATCGCGAGGTAGAAGTGGCTGCCGCGGTTGTCGATGCTGCCGAGCTTGCGCTGCGGGGACTTGCCCTCGGTCAGCAGCGTCTCGGTGGCGCGGTCCAGGGCGTCGGCGAGCACGCGGGCGCGCTCGTTGCTCGCGGTGCGGGCGAGGTGACGCAGCGACTCGGCCAGGGCCAGGAACTCGCCGAGGGAGTCCCAGCGCAGGTAGTCCTCCTCGACGAGCTGCTGCACGTGCTTGGGGGCGCTGCCGCCGGCACCGGTCTCGAACAGGCCGCCGCCGTTCATCAGCGGGACCACCGAGAGCATCTTGGCGCTGGTGCCCAGCTCCATGATCGGGAACAGGTCGGTGAGGTAGTCACGCAGCACGTTGCCGGTCACCGAGATGGTGTCCTCGCCGCGGCGCACGCGCTCCAGCGTGTGCTTGGTGGCCTCGATGGGGGCGAGGATCTGGATGTCCAGACCGTCGGTGTCCTCCTCGGCGAGGTACGCCTCGACCTTCGCGGCGACGTTGCGGTCGTGGGCGCGGGAGTCGTCGAGCCAGAACACCGCGGGCATGCCGGACTCGCGCGAGCGACGCACGGCCAGCTGCACCCAGTCGCGGATCGGGGCGTCCTTGGCCTGGCAGGCGCGGAAGATGTCGCCTGCGGCGACCTCCTGGGTCATGAGCGCCGTGCCGGAGGCGTCGCGCACCTCGACCCGGCCGTCGGCCGCGATCTCGAAGGTCTTGTCGTGGGAGCCGTACTCCTCGGCCTTCTGCGCCATGAGGCCGACGTTCGGGACGGTGCCCATCGTGGTCGGATCGAAGGCGCCGTTCTTCTGGCAGTCCTCCACCGTCGCGGAGTACACGCCGGCGTAGGAGGAGTCGGGGATCACCGCGAGGGTGTCCTGCTCGGCGTCATCCGCGTTCCACATGTGGCCCGAGGTGCGGATCATCGCGGGCATGGAGGCGTCGATGATGACGTCGGAGGGGACGTGGAGGTTGGTGATGCCCTTGTGGGAGTTCACCATCGCGAGGTCCGGGCCTGCGGCCAGGTCCGTGTCGATCGCGGCGCGGATCCCGTCGCGCTGCTCGGCGTCCAGCGCGTCGACCCCGGCGAGGATGCCGCCCAGGCCGTTGTTCGGGGACAGGCCGGCCTGCTCGAGCTGCTCGCCGAACTGGGTGAACACGGTGGGCAGGAAGGCGCGCACCGCGTGGCCGAACAGGATCGGGTCGGACACCTTCATCATGGTGGCCTTGAGGTGCAGGGAGAACAGGACGCCCTGCTCCTTGGCGGCGGCGATCTGCTCGCGCAGGAAGGCATCCAGCGCAGCGGCGCGCATGACCGTGGAGTCCACGACCTCGCCCGCGAGCACCGGCAGGGACGCCTTGAGCACGGTCTCGGTGCCATCGGTGGCGACATGCACGATCGACAGGGTGTCCTCGGCCTCGAGGACCACGGACTGCTCGTTGGCGCGGAAGTCGTCCGCCTCCATCGTGGCGACGGAGGTCTTGGAGTCCGCGGACCACTCGCCCATGCGGTGCGGGTGCGCCTTGGCGAAGTTCTTCACCGCGGCAGGCGCCCGACGGTCCGAGTTGCCCTCGCGCAGGACGGGGTTCACGGCCGAACCCTTGATCGAGTCGTAGCGGGCACGGACGTCCTTCTCCGCGTCGGTCTCGGGGGACTCCGGGTAGTCCGGCAGGGCGATGCCCTGGCCCTGCAGCTCGGCGATGGCGGCCTTCAGCTGCGGCACCGAGGCGGAGATGTTGGGGAGCTTGATGATGTTGGCCTCGGGGGACTTCGCCAGCTCGCCCAGCTCGGCGAGGGCGTCGGCCTCGCGCTGCTCTTCGGGCAGGAGATCGGAGAAGGTCGCGACGATGCGGCCGGCCAGGGAGATGTCACGGGTGGTGACGTCGATCCCGGCGGTGTCGGAGAAGGCGTCGAGGATCGGCAGGAATGATGCGGTCGCCAGCATCGGTGCCTCGTCGGTGTGGGTGTAGATGATGCGCGCCATGTGTCGCGGGGCTCCCTCGGGTCGGTGCGGCATTTGTCTTGACGTCAAGACTAATCGACGTCAGGCACGAGCCTGGAGTGTTGATCCGGATGCCCCCACGGTACGTGACGAGTCCCTCCCCGTCGCCTCCTCGTCAGCTCCTCGTCGGCTCAGAGGATCAGCAGGGTGAGCGCCATGATCGCCATGCCCGCGATCAGGGAGTAGATGACCGTGTGGTGCTCGCCGGTCTCCTCGGCCGCAGGCAGCAGCTCATCGAGCGAGACGAACACCATCACCCCGGCCACGCCCGCGAGGATCGCGCCCATCGCGTCGCCGGAGAGCAGCGGGGCGAGCAGCAGATACCCGAGCACGGCGCCCACGGGCTCCGCCAGCCCCGTCATCGAGGCGAGCCAGAACGCCTTGGATCGCGAGCCGGTCGCGCGGCGCACCGGGACCGCCACCGCGAGCCCCTCCGGGATGTTGTGCAGGGCGATCGCCGCGACCACAGGGATCGCGATCTCCGGTGCCTGCAGTGCGGCCACGAAGGTCGCGAAGCCCTCGGGGACGTTGTGGAAGGCGAGGGCCGCGGCGGTCACCGTGCCGGTGCGCAGGAGCCGTGCGCGCAGCGCCCGATCCGCCGCCTGCTCATCGGGCTCGCGCACCTCGGGGTCGCCGTGTGAGCCGGTCATCCTCCCGGAGAACTCATGGGGGCTGACCGCTTCGGGCACCAGACGGTCCAGCACCGCGATCAGCGCGATCCCCACGAAGAAGGAGAGGGTGGCGATCGCCGTGCCGCGGGCTGTGATCGCGCCGCCGCCGGAGAGCACATGGGCGCCCTCGGGGAGCAGCTCCACGAAGGACACGTACAGCATCACGCCCGCCGAGAGGCCGAGGCCGCCTGCCAGCATCTTCGGGTTCGTGCCCCGACCGAGCACTCCGAGTGCGGCGCCGATGCTGGTGGCACCACCGGCGACGAGGGTGAGGAGGAAGGCGGCGAGCACGAGGACGACACTAGCCGCCCAGGGCCTCGTCGTCGGCTCCGGCGCGGCGGAGCCGACGAACCGGGCGAGACAGAGCCGATGAACTGTGCGAGACGGAGCCGACGGACAGTGCGAGGCGGACGGACAGTACGGTGACCCGAGCGACGACAGGGGGCGAGATGGACTGGGAGGAGCGCTACCGCCGCGCCAGGGTGTCCTGGAACCGCGAAGCCGTCCGGCATCTGCGCTCCCGAGGATGGATCCTGCTCGTGACCGGGCGGCGGGTGACCTCCGCCGACGAGGAGACGGGGGAGTGGCCCGGGGGCATCACCTGGAAGGACCACTCCACGGCGGACGAGGTCCGTCTGCTCGGCCAGCTCCTAGACTGACCCCATGCCTGATCCTGCCCCGTTCCTCGCCGTGACCGACCTGCGCTCGCGCATCCTCAGCACCGCCGAGCTCACGGCGGCCCTGCCGCGCGCCGAGCTCGACGTCGAGGCCGCGACCGCCGCTGTGCGTCCCGTGGTCGACGACGTCGCCGCGCGAGGCGCGGCCGCCGTGCTCGATGCCTCGGAGCGCTTCGACGGAGTGCGCCCGGAGCATCTGCGGGTGCCGCAGGCCGAGCTGCAGCGGGCGCTGGACGAGCTCGATCCGGAGATTCGAGCCGCTCTGGGGGAGTCGGCGGCGCGGGTGCGCCGCGTGGACTCCGCCCAGAGCCGCCGGGAGGAGAGCGTCGAGGTCGTCCCCGGCGGCACGGTCTCGCAGCGCTGGGTGCCGGTGCGTCGGGTGGGCCTGTACGTGCCCGGCGGGCGTGCGGTGCTGCCCAGCTCCGTGGTGATGAACGTGGTGCCCGCGCAGGTCGCCGGCGTCGAGCAGATCGTGCTCGCCTCGCCGCCGCAGAAGGAGTTCGGCGGGCTGCCGCACCCCACGATCCTCGCCGCCTGCGCGCTGCTCGGGGTGACCGAGGTGATCGCCGCCGGCGGTGCCCAGGCCATCGCGCTGCTCGCGCACGGCGCCGACGACCTCGGTGACGGGAAGCACCTCGACCCGGTCGATCTCGTCACCGGTCCCGGCAACGTCTACGTCGTCGCCGCGAAGCGCCTGGTCCGCGGGACCGTCGGCATCGATGCCGAGGCCGGCCCCACCGAGATCGCGATCCTCGCCGACGCCACCGCCGACCCCGCCTTCGTCGCCGCTGATCTCATCTCGCAGGCCGAGCATGACCCGCTCGCCGCGAGCATCCTGGTCACCGACGACGAGCAGCTCGTCGCGGGTGTCGAGACGGAGCTCGCCCGTCAGGTGCCCCTCGCCCGGCACCGCGAGCTCATCGAGGAGGCGCTGCGCGGAGAGCAGAGCGGCGTGGTGATGGTCGACGGGATGGACCAGGGCCTGTCGGTGGTCGATGCCTACGGTGCGGAGCACCTCGAGATCCAGACGGCCGACGCCGCCGCGGTCGCCGCCCGGGTCACCAACGCGGGCGCCGTCTTCGTCGGCTCCCACAGCCCGGTGAGCCTCGGCGACTACGCCGCCGGCTCCAATCACGTGCTGCCCACCGGCGGCAGCTCCCGGTTCAACGGCGGCCTCGGCGTGCAGACCTTCCTGCGCGGCATCCACGTCGTGCACTACGACCGGGAGGCGCTGGCCGGTGCCCGTGCGGCGGCCACCACGTTGGCCGACGCCGAGGGGCTCCCGGCGCACGGTGCGGCGATCGACATCCGCTTCGCGGACTGACCTGCGCGGGCGCGGGCCGACGGGCGGGGTCGCCCGTCGGCCTGTCGGCCTCGGCCCTTGGCCGTAGACCCGTCGACTCGTCGGCCGTGCCGTGATCCAGGAACGTGCCTGCGCCTCTTGCGCACACCGATGTAAGCGCATACAGTCCGTGTCACGCTGTAAGCGCTTCCAGCTCTGATGGGGGCTTCCGGCTCCGACGGACGGCAGGTCCGGGAGTGCGCGCAGCGCTGCTGAGCAGGAATCGATGACGAGCTGGATGAGCTGGAGGAGACCGGATGATGGCCAACGGCGCATCCTCGCCCGTACCTACGATCTACCAGGTCGCTGAGCGCGCGGGCGTCTCGATCGCGACGGTCAGCCGCGCGTTCTCGGACCCCTCCAAGGTGGCACCCCGCACGCTGGATGCCGTCCTCGAGGCGGCCCGCGTCCTGCGGTACGTCCCGGCCGCTGCGGCCCGGGCGCTCGCCGTCCGGCGCAGCAAGGCGCTCGGCGTCGTGCTCCCGCACATCGACGGCCCGTATTACGCGGAGCTCCTGGTCGGGTTCGAGGTCGCGGCCTCCGAGCTCGGGCTGTCCGTGGTGCTGGCGCTCCTGAACCCGCAGGAGCCGCGGCATCTCTCCGTGCTCGACCTCCTGGGCCGCGTCGATGGCGTCGCCTTCATGGCCCGCAGCGGCGCGCAGGACGACACCGTGCGGCAGGTCGCCGATGTGCGACCCACCGTGAGCGTCGCCCGCGGCCAGGTCGAGGGCGTCGACGCCTTCTACGCCGAGAACCGCGCGGCGGCCCGTCAGCTCACCGAGCACCTCATCGAGCACGGCCGACGCCGCATCGGCTTCGTCGGGCGCCTCGAGGAGGGGTCCGACATCGGGCAGCGCCACGTCGGCTACCTCGAAGCCCTCGAGGAAGCCGGCCTCGCGCCCGCAGAGCGGTTCGAGAAGGACCCGGTCGAGGCCTCCGGACTCGAGATCGCCGAGATGCTGCTGGCCGTCGAGCGCGAGCGGAACGACGCGGACGCCGGTGCGGCCGGAGCGGACGATGCGACCGGGATCGCCGGTCTCGACGCACTCGTCTGCGGCAACGACGAGCTCGCGATGGCGATCATCTCCCGCCTCACCGCGGCAGGCGTGGACGTCCCCGGTCGCCTCGCCGTCACCGGATGGGACGACACCGTCACCGCCCGCTACCTGACCCCCGGCCTGACCACCGTCCGGCAGGACGTCGCAGAGCTCGGGGCCCTCGCCGCACAGCGACTCGCGGCCCTCATCGACGGGGACACGTCGCAGTCGCCGGTCACGGTCGACTCCAACGTCGTGCTCCGGCAGTCCTGCGGCTGCGCCCCCGACCCGGTCCCGGCCCTGGCGTAGCGCGCCCGCTCACGATCCGACCAGAACCGCACAGATCCCCCGACCGCCTCATGGACGAAGGAGTCATCATGACCAGCATTCCCCGCATCTCCCGCCGCACCCTCGGCGGATTGGGCGCTGCCGGCGCCCTGTCCGCCCTCGCCGCCTGCGGCCGCCCCGAGGAGGACGGCGGCGGTGCTGCAGACCCCGCCGCCCCGGTCGCCGAGGGACCCGCCACCGGCTCCCTCACGATCTGGGCCATGGGCGCCGAGGGCGAGGCCCTCCCCGAGCTGCTCACGGGCTTCGAGGAGGAGAACCCCGACGTCACGCTCGAGGTCACCCCGCTGCCCTGGGACTCGGCCCATGACAAGTTCACCTCGGCGATCGCCGCCGGCACCGCCCCGGACGTCGCCCAGGTCGGCTCGACCTGGATGGCGGAGTTCGTGAGCCTGGATGCTCTGGAGCCCACCCCGGAGTCCATCGCCCTGGACGACTTCTTCCCCGGCGCCGTCGAGGGTGTCACCGTCGGCGACACCGCCTACGGCGTCCCGTGGTACGTCGAGACCCGCCTGGTCTACTACCGCAAGGACATCGCCGAGGCCGCCGGGATCTCCGAGCCGCCGACCGACTGGGAGGGCCTGGCCGCCATGGCGAAGGCGCTCCAGGGCCAGCCCGACGGGAAGTGGGGCATCGCCCTGCAGCCCGGCGGGGACGGCTCCTGGCAGACCGTGCTCCCGCTGTGCTGGTCCAACGGCGGCGACGTCGTCTCCGAGGCCGGGGACGAGTTCACCTTCGAGACCCCGCAGAACGAGGAGGCGCTGGCCTACTACCAGTCCTACTTCACCGACGGGATCGCCGACCCGGCTCCTGCCGAGGGCACCACCGAGCAGGACTTCGTCTCCGGTGCGGTCCCGATGTTCATCTCCGGGCCCTGGATGATGGCCGCTGTCGAGGGCGTGGGCGGGGACGGCTTCGCCGACAAGTACGGCGTGTTCGTGATGCCTGTGAAGGAGACCAGCTCGAGCTTCCTGGGCGGCGCCAACATCGGCGTCCTCCAGGGGTCGAAGAACCGCGACTCCGCCTGGAAGCTGGTGGAGTACCTCTCCCGCCCGGAGGTCCAGATCCAGTGGTTCGAGCAGGTCACCGACATGCCCGCGCTGCAGTCGGCGTGGGAGGACGAGAAGGTCTCCTCCAACGAGAAGTTCGAGGCCTTCCACACCCAGCTCGAGACCGCCCTCGCCCCTCCCACGATCGCCACCTGGGAGCAGGTCGCCGCGAAGTTCGACGCCCAGATCGAGCAGGTCTGCAAGCAGGACCTCGCCCCGGCCGACGCCCTCGAGGCCACGCAGTCCGAGGCGCAGGGCATCGGGACCGGCGCCTGAGATGACCACGCAGTCCGCCTCCTCGGCCGCGGCTCTCCCGCCGCCGTCGCCCAGTGGGAGCAGAGGGAGCCACAGGGGCAGGGGCAGTGCCTCCCGGCCCGGGCGCCGCCGCGGCCACCGCGCCGCCGCGGAGGCCCGCGCCGGGCTGCTGCTCTCCCTGCCCTTCGTGGTGCTCTTCGGGATCTTCATCGCCTGGCCCGTGCTGCAGTCGATGTTCATGTCCTTCACGGACATGCGCATCACCGACATCCGGTCGCCGTTCGCGGTGGACTTCGTGGGTCTGGACAACTACATCGCTGCCTTCCACGACCCCGTCTTCCGGCGGGCAGCCCTGAACACCGGAGTGTTCGTGCTGGTCGGGGTGCCGCTGACGATCATCGCGGGGCTCAGCGCCGCGATCGCCCTGAACCGGGGCGCGCTGAAGCTGCGCGGACTGTTCCGGATGGGCTTCTACACCCCCGTGGTCACCTCCATCGTGGCCGTCGCCGTGGTCTGGAGGTTCCTGCTGCAGCCCGAGAACGGCTTGGTGAACACCGTCCTGGGCTGGGTGGGGATCGACGGGCCCAACTGGCTGGGTGATGAGCGCACCGCCCTGCTGTCGCTCATCGTGATGGCGGTCTGGCGCAACTTCGGCACCTCGATGGTGATCTTCCTGGCCGGCCTGCAGGCCGTGGACCGCGGGCTGCACGAGGCAGCCGCGCTCGACGGGGCGAACGCCTGGCAGAGGTTCCGGAACATCACCATCCCGTCCATTCGGCCGACGCTGCTGTTCGTGCTGGTCACCACGTCGATCGGCTACCTGCAGTTCTTCGAGGAGCCCTTCGTCATGACGGGCGGCGGTCCGTTGAACTCCACGATCTCCGCCTCCATGTACACCTACAACCAGTTCGGATTCGGCAACTACGGCATGGCCGGGGCGATGGCGTACCTGACGTTCATCGTGATCGGCATCGTCACCCTCGCGCAGTTCCGCCTGATGAGGGAGAAGTGATGATCGAACGTCGCAGTCCCGTCCTGACCTATGTCATCCTCACTGCCTTCCTGCTGCTGGTCATCACGCCCTTCGTGTGGATGATCCTCGGCAGCGTGAAGACCCAGGGAGAGCTCCTGCGCGTCCCGCCCACCTGGCTGCCCGAGGAACCCACCTGGGACAACTTCCGCCGTCTCTTCGATCGGCCCTTCGGCCACTACTTCCGCAATTCGACCGTGGTGGCGATCGCGGTGACGCTGGGGAACCTGATCTTCAGCTCGATGTTCGGCTACGCGCTCGCGCACCTCACCTTCCCCTTCAAGCGGGTGCTGTTCGTGCTGGTCCTGGTGTGCCTGATGATCCCCGGACTGGTCACCTTCATCCCGCAGTACGTGCTGGTGGTGAACATGGGGCTGGCCAACACCATCCCCGCGCTCATCCTGCCGTTCCTGGTGCAGCCGTTCAGCGTCTTCCTGATGCGCCAGTTCTTCCTGGGACTGCCCCGGGAGCTGCTCGAGGCCGGCCGTATCGACGGCGTCGGCGAGGTCGCGATCTTCTTCCGGATCTACCTGCCGCTCGCGGGCCCCGCCTTCGCGACCCTCGGCATCCTCACCTTCCTCGGCTCCTGGAACAACTTCCTGTGGCCGCTCGTCGTCTCCTCGAGCGAGTCGACCTACACCCTGCCCGTCGCGCTCGCCCTGATCTCGACCGGACAGAACCAGACGGATTACGGGCTGCTCCTGGCCGGCGCCACGCTCGTGGTCCTGCCGATCCTCCTCGTCTTCCTCTTCTTCCAGCGCTACTTCATCCAGGGCATCGCCACCTCCGGCATCAAATGATCGGCGCCCGCTGACCCGCGTCCGCTGATCGGCGCCGCCCGTCACCGCCACCTGCCGCAACCACCCGTCACGAGAACCCGCCACCACCCATCTCCATCGGGCACTGCCCCGCATGACCCAGCACCACCCCGCACGAGACCGGTCCGACGTCGTACCCATCGCCTCGAGGAGGCATCGTGAACTCCATCCCTCGCCGCACCCTGCTCACCGTCCCGCTGCTCGGAGCCGGCGCCGCACTCGGGGCCGTCGCCGCGGCAGGTCCCGCCCTGGCCGCACCCGCTCCGGCGGCTCCCGCCCCGACGCTCTCGGGGGCCGGGCTGTCGTCGGCCGGTCTCCCGGCCCTCGTCGGCACCGCCGGGGGAGGGCGCGACGAGCGCCTGCTGCGACGCTGGGCGAAGGACACCTGGCGTTCCCTGGACGCGATGACCGTGCGCAGCACCGGACTCGTCTCCGACAACATCGACGCGGACCTGACGGGGCATTCGCGCCACACGTCGCCCACCAACATCGGCGGCTATCTCTGGTCCACGCTCCTGGCCCGAGAGCTGCGCCTGATCACGCCGGGGGAGGCCCGCAACCGGATCTCCCGCACCCTGGACTCGCTCGAGACGATGGAGCATCACGAGCCCTCGGGCATGTACTACAACTGGTACGACGAGACCGACGGCTCCGTGCTGCGCAGCTGGCCCGGCACCGGCGACCCCGTGGTCCCCTTCGTCTCCAGCGTCGACATGGGCTGGCTCGGCGCCGCCCTGCACGTGGTCGCCCAGGCCGATCCCTCCAACCGCCGTCGGGCGAAGCGCCTGTTCGACGCGATGCGCTGGGACGTGTTCTTCGACCGCGACGTCGACGTCCAGCCCGGCCAGACCATCGGCGGCTTCTGGGTCGAGGACCCGCACCGGGACGGCGTCGAGCTGCTTCCCCTGTTCCAGGACATCCCCGGGGCAGAGGTCTGGTACCACACGGAGCATCACTACGACACGGCCGTCTCCGAGGCCCGCATGGTCACCTACCTCGGGATCATGACCGAGCAGATCCCGGCCGCCGCCTACTTCACGACCTTCCGCACCTTCCCGCCCCAGTGGGACTGGGCCGAGATGCCGCCGGTGGGCGACTGGGCCGAGCACGAGGGGGTCGCCGTGTTCGAGGGAGCCCACACCTACCGCGGCCTGGAGATCGTCCCCGGCTGGGGCGGCTCCATGTTCGAGGAGCTGATGCCGGACCTGTTCGTGCCCGAGGCCGCCTGGGGCCCGGACAGCTGGGGCAGGAACCATCCGCTCCATGTGCGCGCCCAGCGCGAGCACGGACTCGAGGAGGCCGGCTACGGCTACTGGGGCTTCTCCCCGAGCTCCGACCCGCACGGCCAGTACCGCGAGTACGGCGTCGATGCCCTGGGACTGAACCCCGAGGGCTACTTCTCCGACGCCGCGGCCACCGACTGGCATCAGGGAGAGCCCTACCCGCAGGGGCTCGACGGCGTCGTCACCCCGCACGCCGCGGCGCTCGCGATGCAGTACGAGCGCGCCGAGGCGATCGAGAACCTCTCCCGGATCGAGACCGAGCTCGGCGCCTACGGACCCGGCGGCTTCCACGACGCCGTCGCCGTCGGCTCGGGAGTCATCGCCCGGCGCCACCTCTCCCTGGACCAGTCGATGGTGCTCGGCGCCCTCGGCAACGTGCTGCTCGAGGAGCAGCTGCACCGCTGGTTCGGCACCGACGAGGTCGCCGCCCGCCTCCGTCCCGTCCTCGAGCAGGAGACCTTCCGTGCCCACGGCTGACCGCACCCTTCCCCACCTCTCCTCCGCGCCCGACGGAACCCGCTTCCGCGACCTGAACCGCAACGGGGTGATGGACCCCTTCGAGGACCCTCGCCTCAGCCCGGAGGAGCGCACCGAGGACCTGCTGGCCCGCCTCTCCCTCGAGGAGAAGGTGGGGCTCATGTTCCACACGGTCATCGAGACCGGCCAGGACGGCACTCTCCTGGAGACCCCGGGCGCGATCTCCAAGTCGCCCACCTCCACGGTCGTGCTGGACAAGCGCATGAGTCACTTCAACGTGCACGGACTGGACGATGCCCGGGCCGCGGCCCGCTGGCACAACCGGCTCCAGGAGCTCGCCGAGCAGACTCCCCACGGCATCCCCGTCACGATCTCCACCGACCCCCGCCACGGCGGTGCCCAGAACGCGGGCACCTCCTGGGTGACGTCGTTCTTCTCCCTGTGGCCCGAGCCGCTCGGGCTCGGCGCTCTCGGCGATCCGGAGCTGGTGCGCACCTGGGCGGGCACCGTGCGCCGCGAGTACACCGCAGTCGGGATCCGGGCCGCGCTGCACCCCGTCGCCGATCTCGCCACCGAACCGCGCTGGGCCCGTCAGCGCGAGTGCTTCAGCCAGGACCCGCAGCTCGTGGCCCGCCTCGTCACCGCGGCGCTCGACGGTCTGCGCGGGGCTGAGGGCGAGATTCCGGTGCAGTCCACGGTCAAGCACTTCCCCGGCGCCGGTCCGCAGAAGGACGGCGAGGATGCGCACTTCCCCTACGGCCGCGACCAGGTCTACCCCGGGGGTCGCTTCGAGGACCACCTGCTGCCCTTCCGCGAAGCCATCGCCGCGGGGGCCGACGCGATCATGCCCTACTACGGCCGGCCCGTCGGCCTCCAGATCGACGGGCACGAGATCGAGTCCGTCGGCTTCGGCTTCAACGAGCAGGTGCTCACCGGCCTGCTGCGAAACGAGCTCGGCTTCGACGGCGTCATCGTCAGCGACTGGGAGCTGGTGAACGACAACCACGTCGGCGACCAGGTGCTCCCGGCGCGCGCCTGGGGCGTCGAGGAGCTCATCCCCGCCCAGCGCCTCCAGCGGATCCTCGAGGCAGGGGCCGATCAGCTCGGCGGCGAGGAGTGCACCGAGCTGCTCCTGGGCCTGGTGCGCGATGACCTGGTCGAGGAGGAACGGGTGACCGACTCGGCCCGTCGGCTGCTGCGGGTGAAGTTCCGGCTCGGGCTGTTCGACGACCCCTATGTCGACGAGTCCGCGGCCGACGCCCTGGTGGGCAGCGAGGAGAGCCGCCGCCAGGGCCATGAGGCGCAGGCCGGCAGCGTCGTGGTCCTGCACGACGACGGTCACGTGCTGCCGCTGCACACCGTGCGCGGCAGCACCCGCATCTATGCCGAAGGGCTGCCTGCCGACGTCATCGCCCAGCTGGGGGAGCAGGTCGCCACCCCGGCGGAGGCCGACGTCGCGCTGCTGCGGATCGGCGCCCCGTTCCAGCCCCGCGACGACCTCTTCCTGGAATCGTGGTTCCACCAGGGCGACCTGGAGTTCCCGCCCGGGCTCGCCCACCGTCTCGCCCGTCTCCGCGCCGCGTGCCCGCTGATCCTCGACGTGGACCTCGACCGGGCCGCCGTGCTCACCGACATCGCGGGGGAGTGCGACGCACTCACCGGCAGCTTCGGGGTCTCCGCCGCCGCCTGGGCGGACGCGATCACGGGCGTGGTCCCGGCCCGGGGTCGACTCCCGATCGAGCTGCCGCGGTCGATGAAGGCGGTGCGGGAGGCTCACGAGGATGTCCCCGGCGGCACGGCGGAGCCGCTGTACCCCTACGGGCACGGCCTCGACATCGACCAGGTGATCAGCAGCAGGCGGTGATGCGGTCGGGCCGCCGGGCCGCCCGGTCGCCGGCCGTGCTGGTCGTCGATCCGGCCGGTCACCGATCCGCCTGGTGGTCGCTCCGTCTGGTCGTCGAGCCTGCACCACGTGTCGGTGAGAGCCTCCTCACCGACACGTAGTGCAGGGTGGAGCTCGCTGCGTGGGCGTTCAGCGCCGCGCGGGCCCGGCGGCTGTGTCGTCGGTGCCGTCGTTGTCGTCGTCGTTGCCGGTGGTCGCGACTCCAGCTCGGGTCGCGGCCGCGGTCCCGTTGCCCACTCCGGCCTCGGCTCCGGCTGTGGCAGCGGACTCGTTGCCGGCCTCGCCCCCGGCTCCGGCGAGGGGCACCCTGCGCACCCCGCGGGTGAGGTACATCGCCACCGCGCGCCAGCCGAGCATCAGCACGCCGGTGAAGATCGCCGTGGTGAGGATGAAGGCCACCTCGGTGCCGGCCGAGAAGAGGGTGCGGATCGCCATCGCGGCGGCGATCGTGATCGCCCACACGAACACCCCGTGCGGCCACACGCGGAAAGGCGCGCGCCAGGCGCGGATCGCGAGATGGCCCAGCAGCACGCCCACGGCGAACGGCCAGCCCACCAGGAACAGGTTCTGCGAGGTCAGCGGCGTCCCGTGCTGCAGGAAACCGATGGCGACGAAGAGGATGACGACCAGCAGGTCGCCGATCAGGGCACCCAGAGAACGGAACATCCTCTCAGCGTACTGGCGGACAGGCCGCCGTCCTCTCAGCCGGCGGCCCCTGCAGGGGTCTCTGTGAACGGCGCCACCTCGTCCTCCCTGGAGGCGGTCGCCGCGCCCCTCCGGTCGACGTGCTCCCGACCTGCTGGCCTGCCTGCTCGCGACGGTCGACGTGCCTGTCGGGGAGCACCGGGCCGCTCTGGATGGCCGTCTGCACGGTGGGCGGCCGGGTCGTCGGCGCCGCGGCCGAACTACGATGGGCCCCATGCCCGAGAACTCTGCTCCGACCCTGGCCACCGACGCGCTGCCGCAGCCGCGCGACGGCATCGCGGGTGCCGCCCCCTACGGCGCCCCGCAGCTCGAGGTCGAGCATGCGCTCAACGTGAACGAGAACCCCTATGGGCCCTCGCCCGAGCTCGCGGCGTCCATCGGCCGAGCCGCGGCGGACGCCGCCGTCGGCCTGAACCGGTACCCGGACCGTGAGGCCCTGGACCTGCGCACCGACCTCGGCGAGTATCTCGCGGCGGAGTCCGGCATCGCCGCGCCGCCGCTCGAGTCGGTCTGGGCGGCCAACGGCTCGAACGAGATCATGCACCAGCTGCTGCTGGCGTTCGGCGGCCCCGGCCGCACCGCGCTCGGCTTCACCCCGCACTACTCGATGTACCCCGAGTACGCCCGCGACACCTACACGCGGTGGGTCACCGCGGAGCGGGGCCCGGAGCCCGAGTTCGCGCTCACCGCGGAGGCGGTCACCGCCGCGATCGCCGCACACGAACCGAACATCGTGGTGCTGACCAGCCCGAACAACCCCACCGGCACGGCGCTCACCCTCGACGTGGTCGAGGCGGCCGCCGCGGCGCTGGCACCGAGCCGGGGACTGCTCGTGGTCGACGAGGCCTATGGCGAGTTCCGCCGCGACGGGGTGCCCAGCGCCCTCACCCTCCTGGACCGCCACCCCAACATCGTGGTCACCCGCACCATGTCCAAGGCCTTCGCCCTGGCGGGAGCACGGCTCGGCTACCTGGTCGCCCATCCGGCGATCGTCGACGCCGTGCGCGTCGTGCGCCTTCCGTACCATCTGTCGGCCGTCACCCAGGCCGTCGCCCGTGCCGCCCTCGCCCACCGCGAGGAGCTGCTGGGCAAGGTGGCCCTGCTGCGCAGCGAGCGCGACGCCCTCGCCGAGCACCTGGTGGCCCGCGGCCACGACGTGGCCCCGTCCGACGCGAACTTCATCCTGTTCCGCACCTTCTCCGATCGCGACGCGGTGTTCGAGGCGCTCCTCGACCGCAGCGTCCTCGTCCGAGCCGTCGGCCCCGCCGGCTGGCTGCGCGTGTCCATCGGCACGCCCGAGAACAACACCGCATTCCGCACCGCCCTCGAGGAGGCCGACCCCCGATGACCGACACCACCAGCGCGCGCCCGTCGCGCACGGCGAGCATCACCCGTTCCACCCGCGAGTCCTCCGTCGAGGTCACCCTCGACGTCGACGGCACCGGCCAGGTCGAGGTGTCGACCTCCGTGCCGTTCTTCGACCACATGCTCACGGCCCTGGGCACCCACGCCCGCTTCGACCTCACGGTGCGCGCGACCGGCGACACCCACATCGATGCGCACCACACCGTCGAGGACACCTCGATCGTGCTCGGTCAGGCGCTGCGCGAGGCCCTCGGCGACAAGAAGGGCATCGCCCGCTTCGGCGACGCCCTGGTCCCGCTGGACGAGTCCCTCGCCCAGGCCGTCGTGGACCTCTCCGGCCGCCCTTACTGCGTGCACTCCGGCGAGAGCGAGGCCCAGGCCACGCACCTCATCGGCGGCCACTTCACCGGGTCGCTGACCCGCCACGTGTTCGAGTCGATCGCCCACCACGCCGCGATCTGCCTGCACATCCGCCTGATCGAGGGCCGCGACCCGCACCACATCGTCGAGGCCCAGTTCAAGGCGCTCGCCCGCGCGCTGCGCGCGGCCTGCGCCTACGACGAGCGCGTCCTGGACGTGCCCTCCACGAAGGGAGCCCTGTGAGCACCGCCGACCCGCGTGACCCGGATCAGGATCCGTCCGACGGCTCCGGCCACGGCTCCGACGACATCGATGCCGAGTTCGCCCGGCTCACCGAGGGTCTCTCCCTCGACTCCCTCGATGAGACCCCGCTGACCGTCGAGGACGTCCTGTCCGAGACCCCTGCCGAGGAGAAGGAACCCACGATCGCCGTGGTCGCCACCTCCGTCGCGACCAGCCAGGCACTCGCCGGCGCGATCCGGCTGGGCCGGGAGGCGCGCACCGACGGGATCGACATCCCCACCGGCAGCCGCACCCTGGAGACCCGCACCGGCGCGATCGCCGTGGGGGAGCTCGAGGAGACCGCCGCCCATGATCTCGCGGCGATCGCCTCGACCGCGCTGCAGCGCAACGGCATCGTGCTGTTCTGGCGCCGGGGCGACCGCATGACCGCCACCCGGTACAAGGGCGGGGAGCGCGGCGAGGACATCTCGCCCGCGATCGTGCTCGGCGCGGTGGACGACGTCGTGGAGGAGCTGCTCCTCGGGACGACGGCAGTGGACGAGCTGGAAGAGGGCATCGACCCCTCGACGGTCACCCGGGCCGAGGCCCTGGCCTGGATCGCCGGTAAGGGGAAGCGCAAGTGACCGAGGCCGATCCCCTCCCCGAGAGCATCGCCGAACCCTCTGCCGAGCCGGGTGCCGGCGACGCCGCCGCCACCCCGCGCGTCGTGGTCCTGGATCACGGCTCGGGCAATGTCCGCTCCGTGGTGCGCGCCCTCGAGGCAGCCGGCGCCGCCGTCGAGCTCACCGCCGATCGCGATCTCGCGCTCGCGGCCGACGGTCTCGTCGTGCCCGGCGTCGGCGCCTTCGCCGCCACCATCGAGCAGGTGCTCGCTGTGGGCGGGGACCGCATCATCGAACGACGGCTGGCCGGCGGCCTGCCCGTCCTCGGCATCTGCGTGGGCCTGCAGATCATGTTCGACGCCGGTACCGAGCACGGCCAGCGTAGCGCGGGGCTCGCGCAGTGGCCGGGCGAGATCACCGGCCTCCAGGCATCCGTGGTGCCCCACATGGGGTGGAACACCGTGGAGGCCGCCGACGGCACCCAGCTGTTCCGGGGCGTCGAGTCCGAGCGCTTCTACTTCGTGCACTCCTACGCCGCGCGCGAATGGACCATGGAGCAGATCGGCTCGCTCGCCGCCCCGAAGGTCACCTGGGCCGAGCACGACGGGGACCGCTTCGTCGCGGCCGTCGAGAACGACGCGCTCACGGCGACCCAGTTCCACCCCGAGAAGTCCGGGGACGCCGGGGCCAAGCTCCTGGCGAACTGGCTCGGCACGCTGCCGCGCCGCCGACCCGGGGCTGAGGGCGCCGCAGCAGGTGCCCAGCAGGAGGCGTCACCGTGATCTACGCCTTCATCCTGCTCTTCGCCGGCGGCATGACGCTCGGCGGAGCCTGGTCCTTCTACCGCTCCAAGAAGCCATGGTGGGCCACCCTGGGACTGCTCGTGCTGGGCCTGGTCTTCATCGGCATCTCGTTCTGGCGGCTGCGGACCGGCTGACCGGCACGACCTGTCGCCGGCTCCGTCCGTTCCCGCCCATTCGCCCCTCCCTGAGTTCCTCGGTTCCCGAGCATTCTCCGTACTCCTTGCAATCCCCGCACTTCCTGCATCCCGTGCAGTCCGTGCATTCTCTGCAGTCCCCACCAGTGATCTCGAGCCCCTGCAGGGCGACGACCCCGAGACAACCCGCTTCCAGGAGGCACCCCTATGACCGCTCCGATCCTCGAGCTGCTGCCCGCCGTCGATGTGCAGTCCGGCCAGGCAGTCCGTCTCGTGCAGGGTGAAGCCGGCTCCGAGACCTCCTACGGCGCCCCGCTGGACGCCGCCCTCGCCTTCCAGGAGGGCGGTGCGCAGTGGCTGCACCTGGTGGACCTCGACGCGGCCTTCGGGCGCGGCAGCAACGCCGCCCTGCTCGCCGAGGTCGTCGCCGCGGTCGACATGAACGTGGAGCTCTCCGGCGGCATCCGTGACGACGACTCCCTCGCCGCCGCGCTCGCCACGGGCTGCCGCCGTGTCAACCTCGGCACGGCCGCCCTCGAGAACCCCGAGTGGACCGCGGAGATCCTCGCCGAGCACGGCGACCGCATCGCCGTCGGCCTCGACGTGCGCGGCACGACCCTCGCCGCCCGCGGCTGGACCCGCGAGGGAGGCGACCTGTGGGAGACCCTCGAGCGCCTCGACGAAGCCGGCTGCCAGCGCTACGTCGTCACCGACGTCACGAAGGACGGCACCCTGCGCGGTCCCAACGTCGACCTCCTGCGCGACGTCTGCTCCCGTACCGACGCCGCCGTCGTCGCCTCCGGCGGCATCTCCTCGCTCGAGGACCTGCGTGCCCTGCGCGAGCTGGTCCCCGCCGGGGTCGAGGGCGCGATCGTGGGCAAGGCCCTCTACGCCCAGGCGTTCACGATGGGTGAGGCGCTGGACGTCGCAGGTCGCCGATGACAGGGGCACCAGAGACCCCGGACCCCTCGGAACGGCGGCCCGCCGACGCTCACGAGACCCGTGCGGAGGCGGTCGCGAAGGCGCTGCCCGCGCACTTCCGCGAGAAGTCACCGCTCACGGACACCGCGGGTGTCTCGTGGGAAGGGCGCGACTACACCGTCAGCCCCTTCCCGGAGGATTCCGGGGCGATCCCGGAGGAGCTCGGCCGTGCGCTGACGGCCCACCGTGCCGGTCAGGATCCTCACCGTCAGGCGTTCGTGGCGGCCTTGGCGCGGAGCCGCGTGCTGGTGCCGATCATGGCGGTCGCCACCGAGACCGGCACCACCGCGCACGGGCTGACCGGTGACAACGGCGCCGATATGGCGATGGTGTCGATCACCGCGCCCGACGGCATCCGGGTGCTGCCGATCTTCACCGCCGCCGATGCCCTGAGCGCCTGGCGGTCCGACGCCCGCCCGGTCCCCGTGGTGGCCCCGCAGGCCGCACAGGCCGCGGTGCAGGAAGGCTGCACCGCACTGCTGGTGGACGCGGCGACCTCGCCGGACGTGGGCGGGCCGATCCTGCTCCCGCGATCAGTGCTCTGGGCGCTCGCCCAGGGACGCGAATGGGTCCCTCCGCATCTGGATCCGGAGCTCTCCGCCGTCCTGGACGCCGTCGCGGACGCGACGGATCAGGTCGAGGGCCTCTCGGCGCGTGCAGGGCAGCGCAGCGAGGTCGACCTCCATCTGCAGCTGCGCCCCGGACTCACGGCGCCTCAGGTGCGCGCGGTGGTCGACGAGGTCTCCGCCCGTCTCGGCGCGGAGACGCTCGTCGCCGAGCGGATCAGCTCACTGCGTCTCGTGCTGGGGTCCTGACCGTACGAGCTGCGGGAGCCGGTCGAGCTGCGGGAGCCGTGCGGCCCGGATGAGCCGTACGGCACTCATGAGCCGCTCGGTCCTCAGGAGACGCGGCCGGTGTACTTCTCGCCCGGGGCCTCGCCCGGGCCATCGGGGAACGGCAGCGCCTCGGCGAAGGCCAGCTGCAGCGAGCGCAGGCCGTCACGCAGGGACCGGGCATGCTCGTTGCCGATCTCCGGAGCCGAGGCGGTCACCAGGCCGGCCAGGGCAGTGATCAGCTTCCGCGCCTCGGCGAGGTCCTGGTACTGCCCGGTCGCCTCGTCCTCCGCGAGCCCCACCTTCACGGCGGCGGCGCTCATGAGATGCACGCAGGCCGACGTGATGATCTCGACCGCGGCGACCTCGGAGATGTCGCGCAGCGCATCGTCGGAGCTCTCGTCCGCGGGGGCAGGTGCGGGGGTCTGGTTGTCGTTCACAGGGTGTTGTCCTTCGTCGTGGAGGGGGCAAGGTCGTCGGTGGCGACCAGGGGGTCGAGAGTGCGGGCGGAGCGGTCCGGGCCCGCAGCGCATCGCGCCGCGGCGTCCGCGAGAGGGTCGTGGATCGTCCCTCCTGCAGTCTCCAGGATCGTGCTCTCCTCGATGATCGCACCCACTGCTGCACCGGGCTCGGGGCGCAGTGCGCGATAGGCCAGGATGCTGCCGCCGATGGCGACCACCAGCACCAGGACCGCGACGACCACCAGTGAGATGATGATGTCCCGTCTGCGCCGCGGATCAGGAGGGGTGCTGCCGGGAGGGGCGTCGCCCTCGCGCTCAGGGTCTCCGACAGGGCTGCGGTCGCTCTCCACGGAACTCCTCGTTCATCACTGGTCAGGGACGCGACGCACATCACCTGGACTGCGCGAGCGCTCCTGCTAGGATAGGGGATCGGAACAGGTCGAAACCCTCGTCACATCGTTCCTCAAGTGGAGTCCCTTCCCACCTCGTAGCAAACAGCCCGCAGCTCTCGAGCTCGGCGCGAACCGTTGCCAGGTCAGTATCGCAGTCGGGCGGCAACGCCCGATCGTCGGGCCGCAATGCCCGGCAGGCGCTCCGGCGTCGCGCACCTTGGGGCCTCCGCATGAAGCGGGGGCCTTTCGTCTTGTCCGACTCGAACCAAGGTGAGGAGCCAACATCAGCGAACAGCGCATCAATGGTCAGATCAGGGTCCCGAAGGTCCTTCTGGTCGGGCCCGCCGGCGAGCAGGTCGGTGAGGTCCGTGTCGAGGACGCACTGCGTCTCGCCGCGGAAGCCGATCTCGATCTTGTCGAGGTCGCACCCGGCGCGAACCCGCCGGTCGCGCGTCTCATGGATTACGGCAAGTACAAGTACGAAGCCAACCTGAAGGCCCGTGAGGCGCGGAAGAACCAGGCGAATACGGTCCAGAAGGAAATCCGTATGGGCCTGAAGATCGACGTGCACGACTACGAGACCAAGCGTCGCAACGTGGAGAAGTTCCTCGATGGTGGCGACAAGGTCAAGGTCATCATCCGCTTCCGTGGTCGTGAGCAGTCCCGTCCCGAGAGGGGCGTCAAGCTTCTCGGTCGTATGGCCGAGGACGTCGCCGAGTACGGCTTCGTCGAGTCGCACCCGCGACAGGACGGTCGCAACATGGTGATGGTCTTCGGACCGCACAAGAAGAAGGCCCAGGCCATGGCCGAGGCCCGCAAGCGCAAGACTGACGCCGAGAAGGCTGTTGCCCGTGGCGGGGACGAGTCGTCCCAGCCCGAGGCCGACGCCGAGCCCGGCTCCGAGTCCTGAGAACGTACGAAGGAGAACAGGCACCATGCCGAAGAACAAGACCCATTCGGGGACCAAGAAGCGCATCCGGGTGACCGGGTCGGGCAAGCTCATGCGGGAGAAGGCGAACGCTCGCCACCTCCTGGAGCACAAGTCCTCCACCCGCAAGCGCCGCCTCGGCACCGACACCACTGTCGCCAAGGCCGACGTCAAGCGCATGAAGAAGCTGCTGGGCCGCTGATCGCCCACGTGGGAGCCCTGCTCCCGCGCCCCTGAATTTACGATCGAAGGAGTATCACGTGGCACGCGTGAAGCGGGCGGTAAACGCCCATAAGAAGCGTCGGGAAATCCTTGAGCAGGCCAGCGGCTACCGCGGCCAGCGCTCGCGTCTGTACCGCAAGGCGAAGGAGCAGGTCCTGCACTCGCAGACCTACAACTTCCGCGACCGCAAGAAGCGCCAGGGTTCCTTCCGTCAGCTCTGGATCCAGCGCATCAACGCGGCATCCCGCGCCAACGGCCTGACCTACAACCGCCTCATCCAGGGCCTCGGCCTGGCCGGCGTCGAGGTCGATCGCCGCATGCTCGCCGAGCTCGCGGTCAACGACGCCCCGGCCTTCGCCGCGCTCGTCGAGATCGCCAAGAACGCCCTCCCCGAGGACGTCAACGCCCCGGCAGCCTGACATCGCGCCACACGACGCGATGACCGAGCGCCCGGATCAGTCCCCGATCACCTCCCCCCGCTCCGAGCGGGTGCGGAAGGTGGCGGCACTGGCCGGGCGCTCTGCTCGTCGCAAGCAGCAGATGTTCCGCGTGGAGGGGCCGCAGTCGATCCGTTCGCTGCTCGCCCATCGCGCCGATCTCGCGCGCGAGGTGTTCACCACCGCCCGAGCCGACGCCGCCCATCCCGAGCTGGCGGACCTTGCCCGCGAGGCCGGGATCACGGTGCACGAGGTGGAGGACCAGATCATCCGCGCCATGGTGCGCGAGGACGCCACCGGGCCGAGCCCTGACGGCGCGCAGCCGGACGGCGCGGCCAGCGGCACCCTGACGAGCCCTCAAGGCGTGCTGGCCCTCGGACATCTGCCCGCGGAGGACCCGTCGGCCGCCGTCGCGGCGATCGCCGCCCTGCCGCAGCAGCAGCCGGTCACGGTGGTCGTCCTGCACGAAGTGCGTGACCCCGGCAACGTGGGCACGCTGATCCGTACGGCCGACGCCGCCGGAGCGGACCTGGTCGTGCTCACCCGCACCTGCGCCGATCCCTATGCCCCGAAGGCCGTGCGTGCCTCCGTGGGAAGCCTCTTCCATCTGCCGGTCGTCACCGGCGCCGAGATCGACGACGTGCTGGAGGCTCTGCACGGCGCGCAGGTCACCGCCGCCGCGACCAGCGGCTACGCGGAGGCGGAGCTGTTCACGGCGGAGCTGCCCTCCCGGATCGCGTGGATCCTCGGGAACGAGGCGCACGGACTGGACGAGCACACCCTCGAGGCGGCGCCCCTGGCGGTGCGCATCCCCCTGGCCGGGCACGCCGAATCCCTGAACGTCCACACCGCCGCGACGGTATGCCTGTTCGAGACGCTCCGCCGCAGGCAGGCCCGGGAATGACCTCACGTGCCCTGCGCATCGGGGCGGCCGTCGTGCCGATGCTGCTGGTTCTCACCGTCGCCTCCGCGCTGGTCGGGCTGCTCGCCACCGGCGCCGCCACCCCGGCGACCCTGGTGCCCGCGTCACCGCTGGTCACCTGGGGTCTGCCCGTCGTCCGAGCCCTGCACCATCTGGGGCTGCTGCTCGCGATCGGAGCCGGCGGCACCGCCGTGCTCCTCCAGCCCGGCCCGTCCCGGCGCGAGGTCACGACGCTGGATCCTGCGCGACGCGCCACCGTCCGCCTCGGCGCCGTCGGTGCTCTGCTGTGGGCCGTCGCCGCGATCGCCCAGATCCCGCTGGGAGGGCTGGAGGCCGCGGGATCGGGCTCCGGACTGAATGTCTGGGACATCGCGCTCGGCACCGATCTCGGCAAGCTCCAGCTCTCCGTGGGGATCGCCGCGACGATCTCGGCGCTGGCCTATGCGCTCGCGCGGTCCACCACTCTGGCCTGCTGGGGGCTCGCCTTCGCCGGGATCGGGGTGGGCGCCCTCGGTCTGGCCGGCCACGCCGGGGCGAGCCTGGACCACACGAACGCGGTCAACGCGATGGCGCTGCACCTCGTGGCCGTGTCGGTCTGGGCCGGCGGCCTGCTGGTGATCGCACTGATCGCTCCACGCCTGGAGGACGCGCAGCTCGCCACGACCGTGCGCCGCTTCTCGCCCTGGGCCCTGGCGGCCGTGGCGTCGCTCGCGGTCAGCGGGGTGCTGAGCGCCGTCATCCGCCTCTCGGGCTGGAGCGACCTGCTCACCACCGGGTACGGCCGCGTCGTGCTCGTGAAGGCCGTGGGGCTGCTGGTCCTGGCCGGGATCGGTGCCGCCCAGCGTCGACGGCTCGGGGACCGGCTGCGCTTCCGGCACCTGGCCGCGACCGAGGGGATCGTGATGGCCGCCGTGATCGGCGCCTCGATCGCCCTGGGCAGGTCCGCCCCGCCCGTGCCGCAGGTGGTCCCCGCCGTCGGCGATCTGAAGACCCTCTCGCTGGTCGGCTACCTGCCGCCCGCGAAGGCCTTCGGCCCGGGAACCATGTTCACGGTGATCCAGCCCGACTGGATCGCGCTCCTGCTGGCTGCGGCGATGGCCGCGCTCTACGTGACGGGCGTCGTGCGCCTGGTGCGACGTGGGGACACCTGGCCGTGGATCCGCACGCTCGCCTTCCTGGCCGGCTGCGTGGCCTTCGCCTGGGTGCTCAGCGGGGGAGCGGCGGCCTGGGGCCGGTTCCGCTTCGACGCCCACATGGTCCAGCACATGGCGATGATGATGATCGCGCCGCCGCTGTGGGTGCTGGGCGGGCCGGTCACGCTGCTCTCCCGCGCCGTCGCCCCGCGCACCGACGGGTCCCGGGGGATCCGCGAATGGGTGCTCGCCGCGCTGCACTCCCGGTACGCGCAGATCCTCTCCTCCCCGCCGCTCGCGGGCCTGATCTTCGCCGGCTCCCTGGTGATCTTCTACTTCTCGCCCCTCTTCGAGGCCGCGATGTACTCCCACCTCGGGCACGTGCTCATGACGGTGCACTTCCTGGCCTCGGGCTACCTCTTCGCCTGGGTGCTGATCGGGGTGGACCCCTCGACGAAGCCGATCAACCCGATCCTGAAGCTGATCACCCTGCTGGTGACGCTCGCCTTCCACGCCTTCTTCGGCGTCGCGATGGTCTCGGCGACCTGGCTGATCGCCCCGGACTGGTACCACCAGCTGGCGATGTACACCGATGAGCAGCTGATGCTGATCCAGGTGCGCGGCGGCACGATCATGTGGGCGATCTCCGAGGTCCCCACCGTCGGCTACGCGATCATCGTCGCCGCGATGTGGATGAAGTCCGACGACCGCCGGGCCCGCCAGTACGACCGCAAGGCCGAGCGCGACGGCGGTGCCGAGCTCGAGGCGTACAACGCCTACCTCGCCAGCCTGCAGGGCAGGGCCGGCGCGCCGTCGGCCGCTCCCTCAGTCTCGGGAGCGGCCGACGAGGAGCCCGCGCAGGGGGCGTCCCCGCGCGAGGACGAGTCGCCGCCGCCGACCTGACGAGGCGACGAGCTCGCGGGGTCGGATCCCTCGGGACCCGACCCCGGGCCGCTCACAGCCAGTCGCCGCGAGCTGCCGCCTTCTCGGTCCCGATCGTGGTGTCCGGGCCGTGGCCGGTATGCACGACGGTGTCGTCCGGCAGCGCGAACAGACGCTCCCTGATCGACTCCTCGATGGTCTCCCGCGAGGAGAACGAGCGACCGGTCGCCCCCGGACCGCCCTGGAACAGCGTGTCGCCGCTGAACACGGCGCCGAGATCCTCGACGTAGTAGCAGGTCGCCCCGGGGGAGTGGCCCGGGGTGTGGAGCGCCTCGAGGTCCACGCCGGCGATCGTGAACATGTCGCCGTCCTGCACATCGTCGTCCCAGGGCAGGTCACCGTGGGTGAGCTGCCAGACCTCGCGGTCCGCAGGGTTGAGCAGGATGGGCGCCTCGAGCTTCTCGGAGAGCTCGGGGGCCATGCGCACGTGGTCGTCATGGGCATGGGTGAGCAGGATGCCGACGCACTCCCGATCACCCACCAGCTCCAGCACGGTCTTCACATCGTGCGGTGCGTCGAACACGACGCACTGCTCCTCGTCACCGAGCACCCACACGTTGTTCTCGACCTCGTGGGTCTCGCCGTCGAGGCTGAAGGTGCCCGCCGTGACGGCGTGGGCGAGTCGCGCGGTCATCGGCCGACCTCCGCCACGGTGCGCAGGGTGTTCCCGTCGTGCAGGGCGTCCAGCGCCCCGTCGACCCCGGCGAGATCGGTGCGCCCGGTGACGAACCGGTCCAGCGGGAGGCGACCCTGGAGGAACAGGTCGATGAGATAGGGGAAGTCCCGTTCGGGCAGGCAGTCGCCGTACCAGGAGGACTTCAGCGAGCCGCCCCGGCCGAAGATGTCCAGCATCGGCAGCGTGAGCTCGACGTCCGGGCGGGGGACCCCCACCAGCACCACGCGACCGGCGAGGTCACGGGCGTAGAACGCCGTCTCGTAGGTCTGGGGGATCCCGACCGCGTCGACGACCAGATCCGCTCCGAAACCGCCGGTGAGCTCCTGGACCTTCTCGGCGACCTCCTGCGGGGAAAGACCCTTCGTCGCGAGGGTGTGGGTGGCCCCGAGCTCCTGAGCGGCGGCGAGCTTCTTCTCGTCGACGTCGAGGCCGATGATGGTGGTCGCGCCGGCGAGCTTCGCGCCGGCGATCGCCGCGCAGCCCACGCCGCCCAGGCCGATCACAGCGACGGATTCGCCGCGCTGCACCGCGCCGGTGTTGATCGCGGCGCCGATGCCGGCCATGACGCCGCAGCCCAGCAGCCCGGCGACCTCGGCCGGGGCCTCCTCGGAGACCTTCGTGCACTGGCCTTCGTGGACCAGGGTCTTCTCCGCGAAGGAGCCGATGCCGAGCGCGGCGGTCAGCTCGGTGCCGTCGCTGAGGGTCATGGGCTTCGAGGCGTTGTGGGTGTCGAAGCAGTACTGCTGGACGCCCTTCGTGCAGGCGCGGCACTCACCGCACACGGCACGCCAGTTCAGCACCACGTAGTCGCCGACCTCCACATGGGTGACGGACTCGCCGATCACGGAGACGCGACCGGCGGACTCGTGACCCAGCAGGAAGGGGAAGTCATCGTTGATGTCGCCGTCGCGGTACGCGAGGTCGGTGTGGCACACACCGGTGGCCTCGATGTCGACGATGACGTCGTGCGGACCCGGATCGGGGATCACGATGTCGACGAGCTCGGCGGGCTGCCTGGCGGCACGGGCGACGACACCCTGGACCGTCGTGGACATGGGGGCCTCCTGACTCCTCGGGGCGAGGGTAGACGTTGTCCCCTCCAGGCTAAGCGATGTGGCGTGGATTGCCTCGTGCGGAGGTCCGTCGCCGATCCCTCCTAGAATGGTCCGCGGTGCCCCCGCTCCGGACGTCGCTCCGGCGCGGCGCCCGTGACCACTCAGGACTTCTCAGGACGAAAGCGATACCCGTGTCCGACACATCCCCTGCGCCCGAGGCGCCCTCGATCGACGAGGCGGCGATCACCGCGGCGATCGATGCCGCGCTCGCTGCGATCGCCGCTGCCCCCGATACCGCCGCGCTGAAGCAGGTGCGCATCGAGCACGTGGGCGATGCGAGCGTGCTGACCTCCGCGAACCGCGCCATCAAGGACCTCCCCAAGGACCAGAAGGCCGCCGCCGGGAAGCTCGTGGGCCAGGGCAAGGGCCGGGTCCAGAAGGCACTGGCCGCACGCCAGGGCGAGCTCGCCGCCGCCGAGGAGGAGGCAGCGCTCGCCGCGGAGACCGTCGACGTCACCCTCCCCACCGACCTGCGACCCCGCGGCGCCTCCCACCCGCTGACCGTGCTCCAGGACCGCATCAACGACTTCTTCGTCGGGATCGGCTGGGAGATCGCCGAGGGCCCGGAGATCGAGTCCCAATGGCTGAACTTCGACGCGCTCAACGCCGACCCCGAGCATCCCTCCCGCTCCCTGCAGGACACCCTGTACGTGGCGCCCGAGGGCTCGGGGATGCTGCTGCGCACGCAGACCTCCCCGGTGCAGATCCGCTCGATGCTCGAGCGCGGCGCCCCGCTGTACGTCGCCTGCCCCGGCACCGTGTACCGCGCCGACGAGATCGACGCGACGCACTCGCCGATGTTCACCCAGGTCGAGGGCCTCGCCATCGACAAGGGCCTGACCATGGCGAACCTCGTGGGCACCCTGGACGCCTTCGCCGCGCACATCTTCGGCGGGGCGCCGATCACGCGCCTGCGCCCCAACCACTTCCCCTTCACCGAGCCCAGCGCCGAGATGGACTTCCGCTGCTTCAGCTGCGGGGCCCGCGAGGGGCTCGACCACGACGCGGACCCGAACTGCCGGGTGTGCGGCGGCACCGGCTGGATCGAGATGGGCGGCTGCGGCATGGTCCACCCGAACGTGCTGCGCGCGGCCGGGGTGGACCCCGAGGAGTACCAGGGCTTCGCCTTCGGCCTCGGGATCGAGCGCATCCTCATGCTCCGCAACGGAGTGTCGGACATGCGCGACATCGTGGAGGGCGACGTCCGCTTCTCCCAGCACTACGGTACGGAGATCTGAGATGCCCCGCATTCCCCTGACCTGGCTCGCCGAGCACACCGAGCTGCCCGCCGGAACCTCCGCCCTGCAGGTCGCCACCGACCTCTCCCGCGTCGGCCTCGAGGAGGAGGCGATCTTCGGCGCCCAGGTGACCGGACCGCTCGTCGTCGGCCGCGTGCTGGAGCTCGTCAAGGAGCCCCAGAAGAACGGCAAGACGATCAACTGGGTGCGCGTGGACGTCGGCCCCGAGCACAACGAGGACCTCGACAACCCCAAGGACCCGCAGCCCGGCGAGGAGCGACCCAGCCGCGGCATCATCTGCGGCGCGCACAACTTCGTCGAGGGAGATCTCGTCGTCGTCTCCCTGCCCGGCACCGTGCTGCCCGGCGACTTCGCGATCGCTGCCCGCAAGACCTACGGCCACGTCTCCGACGGCATGATCTGCTCCGGCGACGAGCTGGGCCTGGGCGAGGACCCCACCGGCGAGGACGGCATCATCGTGCTGGGCCGCGGCCACGCCGAGGGCCTGACCGGCGAGCCCGGTGACGACGCGATCGCCCTGCTCGGCCTGGCCGACGAGGTCGTCGAGATCAACGTGACCCCGGACCGCGGATACTGCTTCTCGATGCGCGGCGTGGCCCGGGAGTACTCCCACGCCACCGGTGTCGCCTACACCGATCCGGCCTCCACCGTCGAGATCCCCTCCGCCGAGGACGGCGGGCTCGCCGTCCGGCTGCGCGACGACGCCCCCATCCGGGACGTCGAGGGCTGCTCGCGCTTCGTGGCTCTCGAGGTCCGCGGCGTGGACCCCGCTGCGCAGACCCCGCGCTGGATGGCGCGTCGGCTGACCCTGGCCGGCATGCGCCCGATCTCGCTGATCGTGGATGTCACCAACTACGTGATGCTCGACCTCGGCCAGCCGCTGCATGCGTACGATGCGGACGAGGTCGTCGCCCCGATCGTGGTGCGCCGCGCCCAGAAGGGCGAGAAGCTCACCACCCTGGACGACGTCACCCGCACGCTCGACGCCGAGGACCTGCTGATCACCGACAGCGAGGGCGGCGAGGGCGCTCGCGTGCTCGGCATCGCCGGCGTGATGGGCGGGGAGTCCACCGAGGTCTCCGAGGGCACCGCGAACATCGTGCTCGAGGCGGCGACCTTCCACCCGATCTCGGTGGCCCGCTCCGCGCGACGCCACCGTCTCCCCTCGGAGGCCTCCAAGCGCTTCGAGCGCGGCGTGGACCCGCAGCTGCCCCGCGTGGCCGCCTACCGGGCCGCCCAGCTGATCGTGGAGTACGGCGGCGGTGAGATCGCGTCCCGCATCACCGACGAGGGCGGCATCGCGGGGCCCGCGGCCGCACCGATCGCGCTGCCGCTCGGCGACGCCGAGCGCGTGGTCGGCATCGCCTACACCCCGCAGCAGGTGCGCAGCAGCCTCGAGATGATCGGCTGCACCGTGGAGGACGGGACGGGCGACGGTGCCGAGGGCACGCTCGCCGTCACCCCGCCGTCCTGGCGCCCGGACCTCGTCATCCGCGAGGACCTGATCGAGGAGATCGCCCGCCTGGTCGGCTACGAGACCATCCCCTCCGTGCTGCCCACAGCCCCCGGTGGTCGCGGCCTCACGCGCGCTCAGAGAGCTCGCCGCGCCGCGAACCGTGCACTCGCCGAGGCCGGGCTCGTCGAGGTCACCTCGTACCCGTTCGTCGGCGAGGGCATCTTCGACGCCCTGCGGTACGCGCAAGACGATGCCCGCCGTGGCGCGGTGCGCCTGCTGAACCCGCTGGCCGACGACGAACCCCTGCTGCGCACGTCGCTGCTGCAGACCCTGCTGCCCGTGGCGCGACGCAACCTCGGCCGCGGCGAGGAATCGGTGGCGATCTTCCAGCTCGGCACCACGTCCCTCTCCCGCGGAGAGGGCTCCCGCTCGCCGGTCCCCGCCGCTGCGCAGCGACCCTCCGACGCCGAGCTCGAGGCCATCCTGGGGGCGCTCCCGCTCCAGACCCGCACCCTGGCAGCCGTGGTCGGCGGCGCGTCCGGTCCGGGATCGTGGCAAGGCGAGGTCGCCCCGTGGGGCTGGGCCGATGCCTTCGACCTGGCCCGTCGCGCGGCCGCCGCCGTCGGCGCGGATCTCGAGGTGCGACAGACCGAGCGCGCGCCCTTCCACCCCGGTCGCGCCGGCGAGCTGCGGGTCACCGCGGCCGACGGGACGAGCACGGTCATCGGCCACGCCGGTGAGCTGCACCCCGCCGTGGTCACGGAGTTCGGGCTGCCCGCGCGCACCAGCGCCCTCGAGCTCGACCTCGAGGCGCTGATCGCCTCCGCCCCGGCAGTGATCGCGGCGGCGCCGGTGCCGACGTACCCGGTGGCGAAGGAGGACTTCGCCTTCGTGGTCGACCAGAGCGTGCCGGCCGCGGCCGTCGAGGCGGCGATCGTGGTGGGCATCGGCGACCTCGCCGAGAGCGTCCACCTGTTCGATGTCTTCACCGGTGAGCAGATCGGTGAGGGCAAGAAGTCGCTCGCGTTCGCGGTGCGTCTGCGGTCCGCCGAGGCCACCCTGACCGCGGAGCAGATCGGCGCGGCGCGCTCGCGCTGCATCGCGGCGGTCGATTCGGCCGTGGGCGGCGTGCTGCGCGCGTGACCTCCTCCGACAGCGGCGCGGGCCGCCGGCTCCCGACGGACCGGCGGCCCGTGCCGTCTGCGTCGGGGCCGACGGCGCCCAGCGGGCTCGGGGCCGCGGACTACCGCGGCCTGAGCCTCGACGTCGGGCGCAAGTCCTTCACCGCCGACGCCGTCGTGCAGCTCATCGGCCGGCTCGGTGAGCTGGGCTTCACCGCCCTGCACCTCCATCTCACCGAGACCCATCGTGTGGGGGTGCGGCTCCCGGGCTTCGAGGAGCTCGCGGCCGACGACGCCTGGGGCACGGAGGACGTGGCGCAGATCGTGGCCGCGGCCGAGGCGGCCGGCATCGCGCTCCTGCCCGAGATCGATCTGCCCTCCCACGCCGCGGCACTGCTCGTGGGGCGGGAGCATCTCCAGCTCGTGGATCGCCACGGCCACGTCCACGAGGACCGCCTCGACATCTCCCGGCCCGAGGCCCTCGAGCTCGCTCTCGACCTGATGGAGGCCGTCGCCGGACTGTTCCCCGGCGACGCGATCCACCTGGGAGGGGACGAGTTCTTCGCGGCGCCCTGGGAGGACGAGGACGCCCAGAACCCCGAGCGCTTCCCGAGCCTTCTCGCGCACGCCCGGTCACTCGTGGGGCCGGCGGCGACGGCTCTGGACTCCTACGCCCTCTTCGTCAACACCCTCGCAGCTCGAGCGATCGAGCTCGGCCGCACTCCGCTGCTGTGGAACGACCATGTGGTGCCTGCCTCCGACGAACCCCTCGCGCCGATCAGCACCGACGTGGTGCTCGACGTGTGGATCCGCTGGCGGGACTGGACCCCGTCGGTCGAGGATTACCTGCGTTCCGGGTATCGGGTGATCAACTCCCACGGCGACCAGCTCTACGCCGTGCTCTCCGAGGACGGGCCCTTCGCGCCCCATGGTGCGCGGCGTTTCGGCCTGCTCACCGACACCTTCTCGCCCCGACGGTTCATGGGCCTCGCTGCTGAGGACGTGCATCTCGAGGTCCCAGCCGTTTCCGCGGGAACGCCCGACCCCGTGCTCGGGGCGTCCCTGTCCGTGTGGTGCGACGCCCCGGACGTGATGGGGGAGCGGGAGCTCCTGGAGCGCCTCGACACCTGGATCGTGCCCTTCGCGCGGATCATGGCGGCCACTGGCCTGGCAGAGAGCTCCGAGGCATGGAACGATGGGCGCTCAACCGATTGAGTACCGAGGAGACATCGTGGTCGCCAGCCCTTATCCGCGTACCGCCCTGCAGATGGCGTATTTCAGGACATGGCATGACAGGGTCGCTGACCCGACGAAGCCCAACAGCTTCGGAGACATCCCGGCCGAGGTGGATGTCGCCTTCGTCTTCCCGGATTTCACCCCGCCGCAGAACCCTTTCTGGCGCACTCTGCGCGAGGAGTATGTGCCGGCGCTGCATGAGAGAGGGACTCGTGTCGTGCGCACGACCGACATCAGCGCCCTGCTCGATCCGTCCTTCCCCGACACCGCGACCGGCCACCGGGACCTGGCGGAGAAGCTCGTGACCGAGCTGGTCCACGAGCACGGTCTCGATGGACTGGATATCGACATGGAGAGCTATCTCGATGCGGAGCAGGCCGAACGCGCCGCGGGCGTCTTCCACGAGCTGGCGCGGCTCGTCGGCAAGGAGTCCGGAACGGACTCCCTGCTGATCTACGACACGAATCTCGGCGGTGACGAGCAGGTCTTCCAGCACACCGCTGATCTCTACGACTACGTCCTGGTGCAGTCCTACGGTCGCACGGTCGAGAGCCTGCAGGAGACCTGGGACAGTTTTGCTCCGCTGATCCCGGCGGAGCGCTACCTCATCGGGTTCTCCTTCTACGAGGAGTTTGACCTCAACCGGTGGGACGACACCTCGGAACCCTTCGAGACGTCACGGGCAGTCGACTATGCGGACTGGCAGCCGGACGGCGCCACCAAGGCGGGGGTGTTCTCCTACGCGGTCGACCGCGACGGAGTGGAGTTCCTCGACGACAGGATCACGGAAACGGGCTACACCTGGACTCGCCGCCTTTCGGAGCGTCTGCACCGCGGCGACGCGTGAACCGTCTTTCGGAGCGTCTGCACCGCGGGGACGCGTGAACCTTCTGCAACGCAACGCAGCGCAGCGCAATGCAATGCAGTTCCCCGCAGCGCTCTGGGGACCGTGGCGCGGCCGTGGCGGTGAGGAAAGGCCGACGGGCCCGGATCCTGGGCGGGAGAGCTCAGGAACCGGGCCCGTTGGCCGTCGCGGTCTGGTGCCGGTGGACAGCGAGGCGCCTCCCGGACGATCGGATCAGGCCGGTTCGATGGCCATGAGCAGCTGGGTCATGTTGCCCATCCCATTGATCCTCGGGAAGTAGTCGACATCAGCAGGGTCCGGGATGCCGGTCCAGTTGAGTTCGGTGTACATGATGCCCGTACCGCCTCCTTGCACGGGTGCGTGCGGCGCCTGCTCGAGGAAGGCCTGCTGCACCCCTTGGACCCCCTCCGCGATCTGATCCTGGGTCTCCGGGGTATTGAGCGTGGAGACGAGGATCTGCATCTTCTCCTCGGCTTCGTCGCCCCATGCCCACCGTCCCCAGTTGCCGTTGTTGGTCTCTTCCTCGAGAGGCAGGATGGGCTGGTCGTACATCGTGTAGTTCGACCAGGGGGAGCCGGGGTAGCCCAGGCCGGTGGCGACCACGTCGAACTCCCCGGTCGAGAGGATGGTGTCCATGACATCCTTCGGCTTCGGGTCGAAGGTGACCGTGACCCCGAGGTTCTTCTCCCAGGTCGAGACGACGATCGGCATGGTCACCATGAACGTCGCGTTGTCGTTCTGGATCTGCAGGCTCAGAGGGTGCTCCTTGCCATCCTTCTCGAGGTTGCCGGCAGCGTTGACGGACCAGTCGGACGCCTCGAGGGCTTTCGTGGCGGCGTCGGTGTCCATCGCCATCGGCTCATTGAACTCGGGCTGCTGCAACGACTCGTTGAGCACCGGGTCCACACCGGCGGCATTCGGCAGCGTGTACGCAATGCCGGAGGCCTCCATCACAGCGCTGTAGTCGATCGCGGCGCGGAATGCCTTGCGGATATTCGCGTCGGCCATCGGGGAGTCGGGATTCGCGGTCATGAAGGCGATGCCCTCCGACGCGCCGTCGGCGATCCACGAGTAATGGTTCGTCTCTGCCATGCCCACGAAGCCCTTGACGACGCCCGGCGCCCCACCCTCGGCGAAGTCGACGTTGCCCTGTGAGATCTGGGTCTCGATGTTGCCAGCCTGACCGGAGGGCACGAACTGCACCTCCCCGACCTCGGACGTCCCGCCCCAGTAGTCGTCCCGCATCGCGTAGGTGACCAGCTGCGTGTCGAAGGCCTTCAGACTTGCCGGCCCGGTGCCGATCGGATCGTCCATGATGTCCTGAGGGAACTCGAGCTTGTCGCCGTCCTGATAGATGTGCGACGGGACGATCGGGTAGTAGAGCGCGAGGTTCACCTCCTGCTGGCGCTGGTCGTCGTTGTACTTCACCGTCACCGTATGGTCGTCCGGGGTCTCGATCGGGGCCGAGAGCCACACGAACTCGTCCTCCGCCGGTTCGGGGTTCGGGGTCCCGTAGATCGAGCCCAGGGTGAACAGCACGTCCTTCGCGGTGAAGGGCTCGCCATCGGACCAGGTCACGTCCTTGCGCAGGTGGTAGGTGACTTCCTTGCCGTCCTCCGAGTGATCGGCGGATTCGGCGAGCATCGGCAGGAGCTGGCCGCCGTCCTTGGAGGAGAGGCGGAAGAGCGGTTCGTAGACGAGGTCGAGGCCGGGTGCGGTGTCACCTCCGCCGTACCGGTTGAAGTTCTTGGCGAACTGATTGGTCGCCGTGACCATCGTGCCGACGACGAACAAGGCGCCGGCGCCGCCGCCGCCTCCGCTGTCGGGCCCGCCGCCGCTGCCGCTGCCGCTGGAGCACGCTGCCGCCGTGGCGGCGATCGAACCGATGCCGAGTGCGCCGAGTGCGCTGCGGCGGGTGAACTGGGGTGAGATCTTCATTGATCGCTCTTTCTCAACGTGCCGAGGTGACGGCGGGGGTGGGGGTGGTGGGGGTGAAGTCGGATCGCTGATCGGCCAGGACGCACAGGACGTCTCGTCCGTCAGGGCTGGTGTAGCGCGGGATGGGGGCGCTGGTGCACTCGGGACGTGCGAGCGGGCACCGGTTCGCGAATCGGCAGCCGAGGACCTCGACCGAGTTGTCGACGGGGGCCGCGGTGGAGGTATCCAACGCGGCGGAATGTCCGGAGCCCTTGAAGTGCGCCGGGTCGGGCGCCGCGTCGAGGAGCAGCCGTGTATAGGGATGAACCGGGTCGCTGACGATCTTCTCGGTGGGCCCGGATTCGATGATCCGACCGCCGTACATGACGTTGATCCGATCCGACAGGTACCGCGCGCTGGCGATGTCATGGGTGATGTAGAGGACCGCGAGTCCCTCGGAGTCCCTCAGATCAGCCAGGAGGTTCAGCACCTCTAGTCGGATGGAGGCGTCGAGCATCGAGGTCGGTTCGTCGGCCAGCAGCACCTTCGGGTTCACGGCCAGCGACTTGGCGATCGCCACTCGTTGTCGCTGCCCTCCTGAGAGATCCGTGGGGTACTGGTCGATATATCGCGAGGCGGGCGTGAGGTTGACCCGTTCGAGGAGCTCGATGACCTTGTCGGCGACGGCGCGGCGGCTCTTGACGATGCGGTGGATGCGCAGAGGGCGCTCGACGATGTGCCGGATCTTCTTCAGCGCGTTCAGGGAGGCGAAGGGGTCCTGGAAGATCAGTTGCGTATCGCGGTAGTAACGACGCTCATCCTTCGCGGCGCGGGCCAGCGGGACCCCGCCCACCAGGACTTCGCCGCCCGTCGGCGGATAGATCAGGGAGAACACGCGTGCGAGGGTGGTCTTGCCTGATCCGGATTCGCCGACGAGGGCGGCGATCTCCCCGGGATGCAGCGTGAAGTCGATGCCGTCGAGTGCGCGTACCGTCACCTTCCCCTCGGGGCTGTCGACGCGGAAGTGCACCGAGAGGTCCCGGGTCTCGAAAACCGGGGCGCGGGAGTCTGATCCCTGATCGGGCCCCTGGTTCTGGTCGAGGTCGTGGTTCGTGCTCATGAGATCGGCTCCTTAGGGTCCGCGGCGGAGTCGCGGTTGCTGCTTCCTGACCGATGACAGGCCGCGACGCCGGTCTCGGTGGGTTCCAGCTCAGGCCGCTCGGTGCGGCAGATGTCGAGTGCGAGCGGGCAGCGAGAGACGAATGAGCATCCCTGGGGCAGGTTGAGCAGGTCAGGCGGAGTCCCGGGAATTCCGGACATGCGCCGGACGGGCTCGGACAGGGGTGGGAACGATGCCCGCAGCCCGCGTGTGTACGGGTGCTGGGCGTCCTCGTAGAGCTGTTCGGGCATCCCGATCTCCACGATGCGACCCCCGTACATGATCGCGATGCGGTCGGAGATCTCGAGCAGCAGAGAGAGGTCATGGGTGACGAACACGATGGCGAAACCCAGAGTGGCCTGCAGCTGGAGGATCTGCGTGAGGATCTGACGCTGCATGACGACATCCACCGCAGTGGTCGGCTCGTCCATGAACACGATCTCGGGGTCCGAGGCGAGGGAGAGCGCGATCAGCGCACGCTGCTGCATCCCGCCGGAGAGCTGGTAGGAGTACGACTGCAATCGGGCCGACGGGATCCCGACCATCTCGAGCAGCTCTCCGGCTCGCGCCGTTGCAGAGGCCTTCGTCGCCGATCGATCGTGCTCCAGGATCACGTCGATGAACTGGGTCTCGAGCCTCATGACCGGGTTGAGGGACGCCATCGCGGACTGCATGACGATGGAGAGCGACGTCCACCTGTAGCTGCGCAGCTCGTCCTCGGACAGCGCGGTCAGGTCGACGGGGCTGCCGACGTCGGGATGGAAGGTGACGGTGCCGGCGCTGGTGACGGCTGGGGCTCGCTGGAGGCGTGACAGGGCATTCAGCAGAGTCGACTTCCCCGAGGCGGATTCTCCGGCGATACCGAGGATCTCCCCGCGGCGCAGCTGGATGTCGATGTCCCGGCAGGCCGGCACCTCCCCGCTCTCGGTCACGTAGGTGACGTCCAGTCCCTTGGCTTCGAGGAGCAGAGGCGACTCCTCGAGCCGCCGGGCGATCTGCGCCGTGGTCTCGACCGGGACCTGGGATGCCCCGAGGACCTCGGG
The DNA here is from genome assembly GCF_039526165.1 of Brachybacterium tyrofermentans. NCBI lineage: Bacteria > Bacillati > Actinomycetota > Actinomycetes > Micrococcales > Dermabacteraceae > Brachybacterium > Brachybacterium tyrofermentans. Next base: position 13,793 of record NZ_BAAAIR010000033.1, on the reverse strand, counting down.
TCCGCTGAGTGTGCTGGCAGTGATGCTCATGAGGTAGCTCCCGCGGGGACCTTGTCGGGCGTGCTCGGTGTGGAACGGCGGCGGTTGCGCTTGAGGAACTTGCGCATGAGGGACAGCCGCTTCGAGCTGAGGGTCGGATTGGTGATCTCATCCAGCCCGAAATTCACCATCGTGGTCGCGAATCCGAGGAGTGCGAGGCACAGCCCCGGCGGCACGAACCACCACCACATGCCGCGGAAGAGCGCGTTCATGCCGAAGGCATAGTTGATGATCAGCCCCCAGCTGGGCTCGGCGGCGCTGCCGATCCCGAGCATCGCCATGGAGGCCTGCATCCCGACGCCTGCCGCGATGAGGGTGAGGAAGATCGGAGAGATGATCCCGAACATGTGGGGCATCACCTCGACGAAGACGATGCGGAGCTTGGACTCGCCGACCGTTCGCAGGGCCGTGGTGAAGTCGCGCCCGCGCAGGCTGAGCGCCTGGGCCCGGATGCGTCTCGCGCCGCCGGTCCACTCGAAGAGTCCGATCAGGAGGGAGACGACGATCAGAGGCATCTCGCGCCAGAAGGTCGCCGCGATGATCAGGACGGGGAACGAGGGGAGGTTCTGGAAGATCAGGATCAGTCCGTTGAGCAGACGATCCGTGATTCCGCCGAGGAACCCGGCGGCCGTTCCCATCGCGATGGCGATGAAGGACGCGATGATGGCGGACGCGAACCCGACGAACATCGAGTTGTAAGTTCCGTGCATCATCCAGGTCAGGACGTCCTGACCCGAGACGGTCGTCCCGAGCGGATGGGACCAGGACGGACCGACCCCCATCGCCTCCGGGAAGATCGACTGCGGTGTCCGACCCAGCACATGGGTCGAGAACGGCTTTCCGAGGACGGCTACGAGCGTGAAGAAGCCGATGATGGAGAGGCCGATGATGACCTTCGGATTGGACAGGAAACGACGGATCATCGCTCAGCTCCCCTCTCTGGTCCGGGGATCCAGCAGCACGTAGACGCTGTCCGCGATGAAGTTGAAGATCAGGCTCAGCACGATGACGATCAGCAGAAGAGCCTGCATCAGCGGGTAGTCGCGCACAGCGGTCGATGCTCCGATCAGACCGCCGAGACCGGGATAGATGAAGACCGCCTCGGCGAGCACCACCGCCATGAGGATGCCGCCCATCGACATCGCCAGGCCGGTGATGTTGGGGAGCAGGGCGTTCCGGGCCGCATAGGAGTTCCGCACCCGTTCGGGGGAGAGTCCCTTGGCGCGGGCAAGATGCACGTAGTCCTCGTTGACGGTCGTGATCATCATGTTCCTCATGCTGAAGAGCCAGCTCGTGAACCCCACGACAGTCAAGGCGATGAGGGGCAGCACGGAGTGGTACAGAACGCTCAGCACCCAGTCCGAATTCGTCAGCGATGCCGGTTGCATGCGCTGGTTGACCGCGCCCTGGGCAGGGAAGAGTCCCTTGCTGTAGGAGAGGTACCAGACCGCCAGGAGCCCGAGCCAGAACGGAGGGATGGAGGAGAAGAACATCGCGAAGGGCGTGATGATCGAGTCCAGCAGGCGACCCGGCTTCCAGCCGAGACGGGCACCGAGGTAGGTGCCGATCAGCCACCCGAGCAGGGTGGAGACCAGCCCCAGGTAGACCGTCCAGGGCAGGGCCTGGAGGATGAGGTCGGTGACCTTCATCGGGTAATACATGATCGAGCGCCCGAGATCGAGATGCGCCAGCTGGACCAGGTAGTTCCAGAACTGCTCCCAGACAGGAGTGTCCGGGTCCCCGTACATGTTGTGGATGATCGACATCTGGTATTCCGACGGACGCTGGCCCGTCTTCTCGTAGATGTCGCGGATCATCGACTGCGCCGGATCGTTGGGCATCAACCGAGGCAGCGCGAAGTTGAGCACGAGGGACACGAGGAACACCACCAAGTAGGTACCTGCCCGTTTGGCCAGGTACACCAGGTTCGGTGGCAGCCGCGGGCCGGAGGGCCGAGGTGCGTGTGTCGAGCTGTCGTGCCCGGGAGTCTCTCCCGAGGTCGACTCCTGTGTCGTACTGCTTGTCACTTCTTCTCCTGGTGGTGCACCGACGGTGGCACATCGACGGGAAGGGGTCACCATGCCTGTGTGACCCGTGTCGCTTAAGCGCTGAACCTGAGCTTAACCGCTCCAGCAGTGAATCGGTCAACAGATGGGCATCGTGTCGTTTTCGTGACCGGCAGAGACTGCGCGCAGGGCATGCCGGTGCAGGTGGGGGCGCTCCGCTGGTCGTCTCGCCCAGGGGTCGAGAGGGTCGGATCGAGCGTGTGAACTCGATTGGCTGTTCATGCACTCTGCTGTATATACTTCCGGTATGACTTCCGCATCGGGCACCCCCGCCTCTGCTTCCCCTGTCTCTGCTGCGCCTCGCGACGCGTCGGCGCGCCTGCCGCGCGTCGCCGTCGTCGGCGCTTCCGGGTACGCCGGGGGAGAGACGCTGCGACTGCTGTCCGTGCATCCCGGGGTCGAGATCGCGACGGTCGCCGCGCATTCAAGTGCGGGCAAGCGGCTGAGCGAGGTCGCGCCGCACATCGACCTCGGTCATGACCCGGTCCTAACGGAGACCTCCGTCGAGTCGCTCAGCGGTCACGACGTCGTCGTCCTCGCACTGCCTCACGGCCAGTCCGGGCAGATCGCGGCCGCACTGCGCGAGAAGGATCCGGACGTGCTGGTGCTGGATCTCGGCGCCGATCATCGGCTCGAGAGCGCCGAGGACTGGGCCGAGTACTACCGGTCCGAGCACTCCGGCACCTGGACCTACGGCATGCCCGAGCTGCCGCTGGCCGACGGCACCCGGCAGCGCGATCAGATCGTCGGCGCCCGAGAGATCGCCGTGCCCGGCTGCAACGCGACGGCCGTATCCCTCGCGCTGGCACCGCTCGTGCGCGCCGGCCTGATCGACCACACCCAGCTCAGCGCCGTTCTGCCCGTGGGCTACTCCGGGGCCGGCCGCTCGGCCAAGCAGCACCTGATGTTCGCAGAAGCCTCCGGCAGCGCCGCACCGTACGCCGTCGGAGGCAGTCACCGCCACGTGCCCGAGGTGCTGCAGAACCTCCGTCGCTCCTCCGGGAAGGACGGCCTGCGACTCACCTTCACTCCGGTGCTGGTGCCGATGAGCCGCGGCATCCTCGCGGTGCTCAACGCCCCGGTCACGGGATCCGCCACCACGGCGGACCTCCTCGCCGCCCTGACCGCCGACTATGCGCACGAGCATTTCGTGACCGTGCTGCCCGAGGGCGTCTTCCCCACGACCGGCGAGGTCACCGGGGCCAACACGATCCGTCTGGGTGCCGCCGTGGACCATCGCAGCGGCCAGGCCACCGTGATCGCCGCGATCGACAACCTGGTCAAGGGCACCGCGGGTGCGGCGATCCAGTCGCTCAACCTCGCGCTCGGCCTGCCCGAGGCCACCGGCCTCACCCGCACCGCACTCGCCCCCTGAGGGCCGGCCGTCCGCACCGCACGCGTCCGGCCCGACCGTGCCCCCCGCCGTCGGCCCGGTCCCGTCGGCCCCTCCCGTTCTCGACCCTCCCCGAGGAGTTCCTCATGACGATCACCCGCCCTCGCGGCTTCCGCGCAGCCGGACTCGCCGCCGGCATCAAGTCCACCGGCGCCGCCGATCTCGCCCTCGTCGTCAACGACGGCCCGCGTGACGTCGCCGCCGCCGTGTTCACCTCGAACCGGGTCCAGGCCGCCCCTGTCCTCTGGTCCCGCGAGGCCGTGGCCGACGGCCGCGCCCGCGCGGTCGTGCTGAACTCCGGCGGCGCGAACGCCTGCACCGGGCCCGAGGGCTTCGCCGACACCCATCGCACCGCGGAGCACCTCGCGAGCCTGCTCGACGTCTCCGCCCAGGACGTGCTGGTCTGCTCGACCGGACTGATCGGGGAGCGGCTGCCGATGGAGCCACTGCTGGCCGGCGTCGCCGCCGCCAGCGAGCAGCTCGCCGCCGGGGCGGACTCGGATGCGGCCGCCTCCCGCGCGATCATGACCACCGACTCGGTGCCGAAGACCGCAGAGGTCACGACTGCGTCCGGAGCGATCGTCGGCGGCATGGCGAAGGGGGCGGGCATGCTCGCCCCGCAGCTCGCGACGATGCTCGTGGTGCTCACCACCGATGCGGACGTCGACGCCACCATCGCGCAGGAGGCCCTGAAGGCGGCCACCTCGACCACCTTCGACCGGGTGGATTCCGACGCCTGCATGTCCACCAACGACACCGTCATCCTGCTCGCCTCCGGGGCCAGCGGCGTGATGGTCGCGGCCGACGAGCTCACCGAGGCGATCCGGGCCGTCAGCGCGGACCTCGCCCGGCAGCTGGTGGCGGACGCCGAGGGCGCGAGCCATGACGTCCACGTCGTGGTCCGCTCGGCGACCTCCGAGCAGTCCGCCCTCGCGGTGGCCCGCGAGATCGCCCGCTCCAACCTGGTCAAGGCCGCGATCTTCGGCAACGACCCCAACTGGGGCCGGATCGTCTCCGCGGCCGGCTGCGTGCCCGAGGCGGTCGCACCCTTCGACGTCGCCGATCTCAGCGTCACCGTCAACGGGATCGAGGTGTGCCGTGGCGGCGGGGCCCACCGCGACCGCTCCGAGGTGGACATGACCCCGCGCGAGACCCTCATCGAGGTCGATCTCGGCGCCGGGGAGGCCACCGGTGACATCTGGACCAACGACCTCACCCACGACTACGTCGAAGAGAACAGCGCCTACTCCTCATGACCTCTCCGCAGAACACTCCCCAGCCCGCCGCAGGGCCCGAGGCCGACACCGCCGAGGGCCAGCTGGTCGGCAAGAACCCGCTCGCGCAGCTCGACGCCGCCCGCACCGAGGCGCGCGAGAAGTCCGAGGTGCTCATCGAGGCGATGCCCTGGATGCAGCGCTTCCGCGGGAAGATCGTCGTGGTCAAGTACGGCGGCAACGCCATGGTCGATGACGAGCTGCGTCGCGGTTTCGCGGCGGACATGGTCTTCATGCGGCTGGCCGGCATCCACGTCGTCGTCGTCCACGGCGGCGGCCCCCAGATCAACACGATGCTCGAGCGCGTCGGCATCGACTCCACCTTCCAGGGCGGGCTGCGCGTCACCGACACCGACACGATGGACGTGGTGCGCATGGTCCTGGTGGGCCAGGTGGGCCGGCAGCTCGTGGGCCTCATCAACCATCACGGGCCGTTCGCGGTCGGGATGTCCGGTGAGGACGCACGGCTGTTCACCGCCACCCGTCGCGGCACCGTCGTGGACGGCGAGGACGTGGACCTCGGGCACGTGGGCGCCGTCAACGGCGTCAACATCGACGGCATCAGCGACCTCCTGGCCAGCGGCCGGATCCCGGTGATCTCCTCGATCGCCCCCGAGGTCGACGCCGACGGTAACCCCACCGGGGAGGTGCTGAACATCAACGCCGACCTCGCGGCCGCGGCCCTCGCCGAGGGTCTGGACGCCGAGAAGCTCGTGATGCTCACCGACGTCGAGGGGCTGTACCGCGACTGGCCCGACCGCAGCTCGCTGATCCCCGAGATCTCCGCGACCGAGCTGCGCGAGATGCTGCCCTCCCTCACCGCCGGGATGATCCCGAAGGCGGAGGCGCTGCTGGGCGCGGTCGACGCCGGGGTGCGCACCGCCGCCATGATCGACGGCCGGATCGAGCACGCGGTGCTGCTGGAGGTCTTCACGACCAAGGGTGTGGGCACGATGGTGAGGAGGGACGACTATGTCTGAGGACGAGATGACGGGCACGACGACAAGCGGCACGACGACAACCGACACGACGACAGCGGACGGTGCCGCCGGGGAGACCTTCGAGGAGCGCTATCGCGACGCCCTGCTGCCCGTGTTCGGCACCCCGCAGAAGGTGCTCGCCCGCGGCGAGGGTGTGCGCGTCTGGGACACCGACGGGACGGAGTACCTCGACCTGCTGGCCGGGATCGCCGTGAACACCCTGGGTCATGCTCACCCGTCGATCCTCGCAGCGCTGACCAAGCAGGCCGGCACTCTCGGCCACGTCTCGAACTTCTTCGCGAGCGCCCCGCAGATCGAGCTCGCCGAGAAGCTGCTCGCGCTCGCCGAGGCCCCGGAGGGGTCCGCCGTGTTCTTCGCGAACTCCGGCTCCGAGGCGAACGAGGCGGCGTTCAAGATCGCCCGCCGCACCGGCCGCCCCCGCGTCCTGGCGCTGTCGAACTCCTTCCACGGCCGCACCATGGGTGCCCTCGCGCTCACCTCGAAGGAGGCCTACCGAGCTCCCTTCGAGCCGCTCCCGGGCGGGGTCGAGTTCCTCCCGGCGGGCGATGAGCAGGCCCTCGCCGACGCGCTCGCGCCGGGGGACGTCGCCGCTGTCTTCGCCGAGCCCGTCCAGGGCGAGGCCGGGGTGCAGCCGCTCAGCCGCGACTACCTGCTGGCTCTGCGTCGCCTCACCCGCGAGCACGGCACCCTTCTGGTCCTCGACGAGGTCCAGACCGGGATCGGCCGCAGCGGCCACTGGTTCGCGCATCAGGCGGTCGAGGGTCTCCAGCCCGACGTCATGACGCTGGCCAAGGGCCTCGGCGGCGGGTTCCCGATCGGAGCCGTGATCACCTACGGCCCGGAGGTCCACGACCTCCTCCAGCCGGGCCAGCACGGCACCACCTTCGGTGGCAACCCGCTCGCCTGCGCCGTGGCGCTCGCCGTGCTCGGAACCCTCCTCGAGGACGACGTGCTCGCGCACGTGCGCACCGTCGGCGCCCGCTTCACGGCCGACGTGCTCGCCCTCGGCGACCCGCTGATCTCCGAGGTGCGCGGAGCCGGGCTCCTGCTCGGGATCGGGCTCACGGCCCCGATCGCCCCGCAGCTCGCCGCGGCGGCCCTGCAGGCCGGATTCATCGTGAATGCGCCGAACCCGACCACGCTGCGCCTCGCGCCACCGCTCATCATCACGCAGGCGGACCTCGACGAGTTCGTCGCCGCCCTGCCCGGACTGCTCAAGACCGCGGCCCCCGAAGGAGAGAACTGACATGCCCCGCCACTTCCTGCGCGACGACGACCTCAACTCCGCCGAGCAGAAGGAGGTCCTGGCCCTCGCGCTCGAGCTCGCCGGCGACCGCTTCGCCCAGCGCCCGCTCGAGGGCCCCCGCACGGTCGCGATCCTGTTCGACAAGTCCTCGACCCGGACCCGCATCTCGTTCGCGACCGGCGTCGCCGAGCTCGGCGGCAGCCCGCTGGTCATCGAGGCGGGAAACAGCCAGCTGGGCCGGGGCGAGTCCATCGCGGACACCACCCAGGTGCTCACCCGCATGGTCTCCGCCATCGTGTGGCGCACCTTCGGCCAGGAGCGGATCGAGGAGATGGCGTCGGTCTCGACAGTCCCCGTCGTCAACGCGCTGACCGATGAGTTCCATCCCTGCCAGATCCTCGCCGACCTGCAGACCATCGCCCAGCACACCGGCGGTCTCGCCGACGGCGACGCGGCCCTGGCCGGGCGCTCGCTGGCCTACCTCGGCGATGGCGCGAACAACATGTCCCATTCCTACCTGCTGGGCGGGGTGACCGCCGGCATGGATGTACGGATCGGCGCGCCCGCCACTCACCAGCCCGATCCCGAGATCCTGGCGCGCGCCAGGGAGATCGCCGCGACCACAGGGGGAGCGGTCACCGTCACCGCGGACCCGCGCGACGCCGTGGCGGGCGCGACCGCCGTCCTCACCGACACCTGGGTGTCGATGGGCCAGGAGGGCGAGGGCGGCCGTGGCGAGGAGACCTTCGCCCCGTACCAGGTGACCGAGGAGCTCATGGAGCTCTCCGGCGGCATCTTCCTGCACTGCCTGCCCGCCTACCGCGGCAAGGAGGTCGCCGCCTCGGTGATCGACGGCCCCGCCTCGGTGGTGTGGGATGAGGCGGAGAACCGCCTGCATGCGCAGAAGGCCCTGCTCACCTGGCTCCTCACCCACCCCGACGACGAGACCGCGGAGCACGCTCTGCCCCGGGGCGAGCGACGATGAGCGAGCAGCGGCGGGCCCTGGCCCAGACCAAGACCTCGCGCCAGCAGCGGATCGTGCAGCTGCTGACGCACCAGGAGGTCTCCTCGCAGTCCCAGCTCGCGCAGCTGCTGACCGCCGAAGGGACCGAGGTCACCCAGGCGACGCTCTCGCGCGATCTCGTCGAGCTGCAGGCGGAGAAGGTCCGCGGCTCGGCCGGGAGCCTCGTCTACCGGCTCCCCCCGGAGGGCGGCACGAATCGGCCGGCAGGACCCCCGGCCGAGAACGAGCTGCTCGAGGCCCGCCTGCCCCGCCTCGCGGAGGGCCTGCTGGTCTCCGCCGAGGCGAGCGGCAACCTCGTCGTCGTGCGGACCCCGCCCGGGGGTGCGCAGTATCTCGCCTCGGCCCTGGACAGGTCGGTCATGCCCGACGTCCTGGGTACGATCGCCGGTGACGACACCGTGCTGCTGATCGCCCGGGATCCCGACGGCGGGGATCGGCTCGCCGCCCGCCTGCTCGATCTGGCCGAAGGCCGACGGGACGCCTCCGATCCGCCGGAACCCGCCCCCGAGCGCCGGCACCGCGCCGATCCGCAGCACACGATCCCGAAGACCCGATAGACCCGATAGACCCGATAGACCCGCAGCACCGCAAGACCAGCAAGACCCCAAGACATAGAACGTGCTTAGCAGAACTCGATTAGGAGCATTCCCGTGACCGAACGCATCGTCCTCGCCTACTCCGGTGGCCTCGACACCTCCGTGGCCATCGGCTGGATCCACGACGCCACCGGCGCCGACGTCATCGCCTGTGCGGTGGACGTGGGCCAGGGCGGCGAGGATCTCGAGGTCATCCGCCAGCGCGCCCTGGACTGCGGCGCCGTCGAGGCCTACGTGGCCGACGCCCGCGACGAGTTCGCGGAGGAGTACTGCATGCAGGCCCTCAAGGCCAACTCGCTGTACATGGACGCCTACCCGAACGTCTCGGCGATCTCCCGCCCGGTGATCACCAAGCACCTCGTGAAGGCCGCCAAGAAGTTCGGCGCGACCACCGTCGCCCACGGCTGCACCGGCAAGGGCAACGACCAGGTGCGCTTCGAGGTCTCGATCACGTCGCTCGCCCCCGAGCTCAAGTGCATCGCCCCGGTGCGCGACCTCGCGCTGACCCGCGACAAGGCGATCCAGTACGCGGAGCGCAAGGGCCTGCCGATCGAGACCACGAAGCACAACCCGTTCTCGATCGATCAGAACGTGTGGGGCCGCGCCATCGAGACCGGCTTCCTCGAGGACATCTGGAACGAGCCCACCAAGGACATCTTCAGCTACACCGACGACCCGGCCTTCCCGCCGGTCGCCGACGAGGTCGTCATCTCCTTCGAGCGCGGCATCCCCGTCGCGATCGACGGCCGGAAGGTCACCCCGTTGGAGGCCATCCAGGAGCTGAACCGTCGTGCCGGCGCCCAGGGCATCGGCCGCATCGACATCGTCGAGGACCGCCTCGTGGGCATCAAGTCGCGAGAGGTCTACGAGGCTCCCGGCGCGATGGCCCTGATCACCGCGCACCAGGAGCTGGAGCGGGTGACCCTCGAGCGCGAGCAGGCCCGCTTCAAGCGCACCGTGGGCGATCGCTGGACCGAGATGGTCTACGACGGCCAGTGGTTCTCCCCGCTGAAGAAGTCCCTGGACGCCTTCATCGACGAGACCCAGCGCTACGTGAACGGCGACATCCGCATGACCCTGCACGGCGGCCGCGCCACCGTGACCGGTCGCCGCAGCGAGACCGGCCTGTACGACTTCAACCTCGCCACCTACGACGAGGGCGACACCTTCGACCAGGGCAGCGCCCGCGGCTTCATCGACATCTACGGCCTGGCCGCCAAGCAGGCCGCGGCCCGCGACGTCGCCTTCGGCAACGGGGAGGACCTCACCACCGACGAGGCCGACGCATGAGCTCGGATGGCATGAGCTCGGACGGGATCAGCTCGGCGGGGACGCCCTCCTCGGGGCACGTCGCCCCTGCCGGGAACCCGTCCGCTGCCGCGAACCTCTCGGCTGCCGGGGATCCGTCGGCCGCGCAGGAGCGTGCCTCCCTGTGGGGCGGCCGCTTCGGCTCCGGCCCGGCGGCGGCGCTCGCCGCGCTGTCGGTGTCCACGCATTTCGACTGGCGCCTGGCGCAGTACGACCTGCGGGGGTCCAAGGCCCACGCGAACGTCCTGCACACCGCGGGCCTGCTGAGCGATGACGAGCTCGCCACGATGCAGGGCGCGCTGGATCAGCTCGCCGCCGACGTGGCCTCCGGGGAGTTCGTCGCGGCACCGGATGACGAGGATGTGCACACGGCCCTCGAGCGCGGCCTCATCGAGCGGGCCGGGGGAGAGGTGGGTGGCAAGCTGCGCGCCGGCCGCTCCCGCAACGACCAGATCGCCACCCTGATCCGGCTGTTCATCCGGGACCAGGCGCGTGTCGTCGGCGACCAGGTGCTGGACCTGGTCGACGTGCTGCTCGCACGCGCCCTTGAGGTGCATGGTGTGCCGATGCCCGGACGCACGCATCTCCAGCACGCCCAGCCGCTGCTGCTGAGCCATCATCTGCTGGCCCACGCCTGGCCGCTGCTGCGCGATGTGGAGCGCCTGCGGGATCTGGATCGTCGCGCGGACAGCTCGCCGTACGGCTCCGGCGCGCTCGCCGGCTCGAGCCTCGGCCTGGATCCCCAGGCCGTCGCCGCCGAGCTCGGGTTCTCCGACTCGGTGTGGAACTCGATCGACGGGACCGCCTCGCGCGACCTGACCGCGGAGTTCTCCTTCGTGCTCGCGATGATCGGCATCGATCTCTCGCGCCTGGCGGAGGAGGTCATCCTGTGGAACACCAAGGAGTTCTCGTTCATCACGCTGGACGATTCCTTCTCCACCGGCTCCTCGATCATGCCGCAGAAGAAGAACCCGGACATCGCCGAGCTCGCACGCGGCAAGGCGGGACGCATCGTCGGCGACCTGGTCGGTCTGCTGACCACGCTCAAGGCGCTGCCCCTGGCGTACAACCGTGATCTCCAGGAGGACAAGGAGCCGGTCTTCGACCAGGTCGACTCCCTGGGCCTGGTGCTCCCGGCGTTCACCGGGATGATGGCCACGCTCACCTTCCACACCGAGCGGATGGCGGAGCTGGCGCCGCAGGGCTTCTCCCTGGCCACCGACATCGCCGATCACCTGGTGCGTGGCGGGGTGCCCTTCCGCAGCGCCCATGAGATCTCGGGCGCCTGCGTGAAGATGGCCGAGGAGCAGGACAAGGAGCTGTGGGACCTCACGGACGACGAGTTCGCCGAGATCTCCGAGCACCTGGACTCCTCTGTGCGCGAGGTCCTCTCCGTGGAGGGCTCCATCGGATCCCGCGACGCCAAGGGCGGGACCGCCCCGGTGCGCGTCGCCGAGCAGGAGCAGGCCGTCGCCGACGCGCTCACCTCCCTGCGGGAGTTCACCCGGGGACGCTGAGCCTCGAGGCTCCGAGGCTCCGAGGCTCCGAGGCTCCGAGGCTCCGAGGCTCCGTGATTCCGGGACTTCGGGACNGCCCCCCGCCCGCTGCGTCGTTCTGCGAGCGTCCCCAGCACCATGAGACCTGCCTGCGGCCGGTCCTCCACGCTGCTCTCCTGGCCGGACCGGTCGCTCCGGGCGCGCATCTGGGATACTGGAGGCTGGCGCCCTCAGGGCGTCGATGGTCCGGAGCACGGGCCGACGGTCCTCGTCGGCCTCACTGCGCTGCACCGCCACATCACGCGGCACATCCCGTGCCCCACCGAGAGGAACCGATCGATGCATTCCGTCCTGGACGAGCTCGCCTGGCGAGGACTCGTCGTACAGACCACCGGGCGCAACGCGCTCGGCAGCGCTCTGGCGGACGGACCGATCAGCCTGTATTGCGGCTTCGACCCGACCGCTGCCTCGCTCCACGTGGGGCACCTGACCCAGGTGCTCACGATGCGTCGACTGCAGCTGGCGGGTCACCACCCCTACGCCCTCGTGGGTGGGGCGACCGGCCTGATCGGGGATCCTCGGATGTCCGGGGAGCGCGTGCTCAACGACGCCGAGCTCGTGGGGACCTGGGTGGACAGCCTGCGCGGCCAGATCTCCCGCTTCCTCGATCTGGACGGGGAGTTCGCCGTGACCATGGTGAACAACCTCGACTGGATCGGGCAGATGAGCGCGCTCGACTTCCTGAGGGACATGGGCAAGCACTTCCGGATGGGCACGATGCTCGGCAAGGAGACCGTTCAGCGCCGCCTGCAGAGCGATGAGGGGATCAGCTACACAGAGTTCAGCTACCAGGTGCTCCAGGGCATCGACTTCCTCGAGCTGCACCGGAGGCACGGGGTCAGCCTCCAGTTCGGCGGCAACGATCAGTGGGGCAACCTGCTCTCGGGCGTCGAGCTGATCCACAAGGTCGAGGGCCACGACGCCCATGCGTTGACCACGCCGCTGGTCACCAAGGCGGACGGCACCAAGTTCGGGAAGAGCGAGGGCGGCGCGATCTGGCTCGACCCCGAGCTCACCAGTCCGTACGCCTTCCACCAGTTCTGGCTCAACGCGGCCGACGCGGATGTCGTGAACTACCTGAAGTACTTCACCTTCCGTACCCGGGAAGAGATCGCCGAGCTCGAGCAGGCCACGCAGGAGGCCTCGCACAAGCGGGCCGCGCAGCGTGCACTGGCCGACGAGCTCACCACCATGGTCCACGGTCAGCAGGCGACGGACCAGGCCACGGCCGCGGCGGCAGTGCTCTTCGGACGCGGGGATGTGCGCGAGCTGGACGAGGCCACCGTCGTCTCGATCGCCCGGGAGCTCCCGAGTGCCGAGCTCGCTGCGACGACTCCGTTGATCGATGCCTTCGTCGAGACCGGCATCGTCCCGTCCAAGGGAGCAGCACGGCGCGGGGCCGACGAAGGCGGATTGTCCGTGAACGGCGAGAAGGTCTCTGCCGATGCCCTCGCCCAGGAGATCGGAGATGTCCAGCTGCTGCCCGGTCGTCATCTGCTGCTGCGCCGCGGACGGAAGAACGCCGCGATGGTGCGCCTGGCCGGCTGACACCTTTTCCCACCCGAACGCCCCGATCCCTCCTGTCCGGAGGGGTCGGGGCGTTCGGCGTTCCGAGGTGCCCCCCAGGGCAGGCGAGGTTCGCCCCCGGGGCAGGTCGAGCAGGCAGCGGCCGTGCCTGGAGCGGGCCGTGCCGAGGCACTGCCATGGCATCGTCTGGTGCAGCAACTCCTCGTGACCCCACTCTCAGACGTGGGTCACAGTTGCCCCGATGAGCGCTTTCCGAAACCCGGAAAAGCACCTCTGACCTGCAGGTATGGTCCCAACTCGAGGTGAACGGGACCTGAATTCGCCGGTTTGCCAGACCTCCTCGCAGTGCGTAATGTTCTTTCTTGTCAGCAGCGAGGACGCAGACACGAAAGGCCGAGAGGTTCCCCCGGGAGCAGCGGCACGGAGTGGATGCGGAAGAGCTGAGGACCCGAGAGTGCGGGAGACCGCATGACCGGCCGTGACCACGTCACCGGAACGATCGCCTGGCGATCTGCACGAGACGCAGGACACGGACTGCGGAGTTGGACAGGGTCGCGAAGAACTGCTAGAGTGGTGACTCGCGCCGGACCGACGAAGTACGAAGTCGCAGGACGGTTACTACCGACCGGCGCATCCGAGCCTCTGACTCACGCCGCTACCGCGGTGGGATGACGATGTGTGCGTGTTGTTTGATATCTCAATAGCGTGTTTATTTGTTGATGCCATTATTTTGATGGCAAATTTTAACGGATGATATAGCAGT